>JASHVB010000760.1 GCA_030039695.1 Acetobacteraceae bacterium | reverse complement strand
ACGGTGTCCGACCAGGGCGTATCGGGCGGACGGTCGTCGCCCCAATCGAAGGAATTGTCGGTCACCACGGCTTTCGGCATTGCCGGCGCGCTGTCACGCTTGTCGACCGACAGATCTCCGCATGGTGAGTCCCGGCGGTAGCCATAGAGCGCGTCCGTCCACTGCAGAGCGCCGAACAAGCCGCGTGCATAGGGATCGAGCAGCAGCTTGTTGGGATTGAAGCGATGGCCGAGCGCGGGATTGTACGGACCATGAGCGCGATAGCCGTACAGCACGCCGGTGGACGCCTCGGGCAGATAGCCGTGCCAGACCCCGTCGGTATGTTCTGGCAGCGCGTAGCGGGCGATCTCGTGCTGGCCGGAGGCTTCGAACAGGCAGAGGTCGACGCGTTCCGCGTTGGCGGAGAAGACGGCGAAGTTAATCCCAAGCCCGTCGCATGTGGCGCCGAGCGGATAAGGCTTGCCGGGCAGAAGTCGGTCCGGGACGTGGGTGATCACGGGGGCCTGGTGGTCATTGCGTCGCCTGCCAGGTGCCACTGCGAGGTCGCCGGACCTCGCGTTGCCAGGCGGCGGTCATTCCGGCGCGAAAAACAGCGTGGCGAGCGGCGGCAGGGTGAGCTCCAGTGACTGTGCCTCTCCGTGGCGCTGTACTGCAACGGTCGTTACCGCGCCGCTATTCCCCAGATTCGTTCCGCCATACACCGCGGCATCCGAATTCAGCAGCTCGCGCCACATGCCAGGCCGCGGCACCCCAATGCCGTAACCGACGCGTGGCACCGGGGTGAAATTGCTGACCACCAGCACCGGGGGCGCATCGTCGTTACCGTAGCGGAGAAATGCAAACACCGAATTCTCCGTATCATTGCCGACCACCCAGCGGAAGCCCGTGGGTACCGCGTCGCGCTGATGCAGCGCGCGTTCCGCGACCAGCAGCATGTTAAGATCCGTCACCAGCTTCTGAACGCCGCGATGCCGGGGGAATTGTACCAGATCCCAGGCGATCTCCCGGTCGTGGCTCCATTCGTCCCATTGCGCGATCTCGCCGCCCATGAACAACAGCTTCTTGCCCGGGTGCCCCCACATGAAGCCGAAATAGGCGCGCAGGTTAGCAAACTTCTGCCAGTCGTCGCCTGGCATCTTGCGGATCAGCGAGCCTTTGCCGTAGACGACCTCGTCGTGCGATAGCGGTAGCACGAAATTCTCGGCGAAGGCGTACAGCAGGCCGAAAGTCATATCGTTGTGGTGGAATTTGCGGTGCACCGGTTCATGCTCCATGAAGCGGAGCGTGTCATGCATCCAGCCCATGTTCCACTTGTAGGAGAAGCCGAGGCCGCCTTCGCTGATCGGCCGCGACACACCGGGCCATGCGGTGGATTCCTCCGCCACCGTGATCGTACCGGGGCAGCGCTCCTGCGCCACTGCGTTGAAGTGCCGAAGGAAGCCGATCGCTTCAAGGTTCTCGCGCCCGCCGTAGATATTTGGGATCCACTCGCCTTCCCTGCGGCTGTAGTCGCGGTACAGCATCGAGGCGACGGCATCGACGCGCAGCCCGTCGACGTGGAAGTGCTCCAGCCAGTGGATGCCGCTGGCGATCAGGAAGCCCTGCACTTCGCGCCGGCCGGAATTATAGATCAGCGTGTTCCAATCCTGATGATAGCCTTCGCGCGGATCCTGGTGTTCGTAGAGCGCGGTGCCATCGAAACGTGCGAGGCCGTACGCGTCGGTGGGAAAATGCGCCGGTACCCAGTCGATGATGACACCGATGCGAGCACGATGGCAGGTGTCGACGAAACGCTGGAAACCCTCTACCGGGCCGAAGCGTCCAGAGGGCGCGAACAGACCAAGCGGCTGGTAGCCCCAAGAACCGCCGAACGGGTGTTCGGCGACCGGCATCAGCTCGACATGGGTGAAGCCGAGTTCGACGACGTACGGCACCAGGCGCTCGGCCAGTTGATCCCAGTTCGGCGTCTGCCCCGCATCGGGACGAAACCACGATGCGGCGTGTACTTCGTAAATCGACAGCGGGGCGTTGACGGCGTGGCGGCGCGCACGGTCCGCCATCCAGGCTTCGTCGTGCCAGACGAACGCCATCGTGTCGGCGACGACCGATGCGGTGGCGGGCGGCGGCTCGGTGGCCCGCGCCAGCGGATCGGCCTTCAGCGGCAGGCGGTTTCCGTCCGGGCCAACGATCGCGTACTTGTACCGCGTACCCGGCTCCAGTCGTGGAATGAACAGCTCCCACACACCCGCCGGATAGCGCTGACGCATCGGATGGCGACGGGGGTCCCAGGTATCGAAATCACCAACCACCGATACCGCGCGCGCGTTCGGCGCCCAGACGGCGAAGCGCACGCCCTTCACGCCGTCGATCGTTACCGGCACGGCACCGAGCGTGAAAGCCATCTCGAACAAACGGCCTTCATTGAACAAAAACAGATCGTTGTCGGAGAGCAGAAGTTGTGTGAAGGAATAGGGGTCTTCGGTTTCCTGCACCGCGCCGGGCCAGGTGATGCGCAGGCGATAAGGCCCGCGCGAATCAATCCGGCCGACGAACAATCCGTTCGGCTGGCTGGGCAACAGCGTGCCGATCCGACGCCCGTCGCTGCGAGCGATCACCTCCACGTCCCGCGCGCCAGGTAGGAATGTGCGCACGATCTGGCCCGATCCGATGTCATGCGGACCCAGCACCGAGAACGGATCGTCCAGCCGTCCGTCGGCAAGCTGCGCCGCGACGTCAGGTGACAGGCCGGGGACTTCGATCATGACGTCATTCACGAGGCAGCCTCCGTCTGAAGCAGCGAGTTCGCAATGCGGGCGAGGCCGCGTAACGGCACATCAATCCAGGTCGGCCGGTTCGTTGCTTCGTAAACTACTTCATAAGCGGCCTTCTCCAGCAGGAACAGTTGGAGCAGGGGGTGATCCGCCGGCGAGTCGGCCTGGCCCACCGTTGTGCGATAACCGGTGAGGAATGCCTCGGTTGCCCGCGCGACGAAACTTTCAAGGAACGCGGTGCGCCGGGCTTCCGCCAAATGGGCGTGGCTCTCGCGACTTTTGCGGTCCACCACCGCTGCCGCATAATCGAACGACCGCAGCATGCCTGCCACGTCCCGCCAGGCACTGTTCTTGGCCCGTCGCTGCTCGAGCGGTTTTGCCGGTTCCCCCTCGAAATCGATGATGAACACGTCGCCATTCGCCACCAGCACCTGACCTAGATGCAGGTCGCCATGGATGCGCGTCACCGGAGTGCCGCGGCCCTTTGCCGCGAGGTCACGCACCGCACGCAGCAACGGCTCGCGCAGTGCCGTGATCGCCGCAAGATCGTGGGCCGCATCCTCGGGCCAATCCTGCCGCGCGTTCAGCGACTTGAAAGCCGCGTCGAGTTGATTTGCAGCCTGCGCTGCCCAGGCGCGGACACGCGCGCCGTCCGCGGATTCCGGCGCGAAGTCGGGATTGTTGGTGGGCCGCGCCAGCACCTCGTGCATCTCACCCAAGCGTCGGCCGAGCAACGTGGCGAGGCTGTCGTAATCCTCGTGGCTTTCGGCATCCGCGGCGGCCGCTTCGTCACCGCCGGCGATATCCGACAGGCCGCGCATCAATAGGTCCAGCGTCCATCCCCACGCGTCGCCCTGATTGCGGATGAAGCCTTGCGCAATCGCGAGGACGTGGCGCGTGCCGTTGGCTTCGACGCGCACGACTTCGCCGAGCAGGGCGGGGGTGTTGGCGAAGCCGTTCTCCGTGAGATAGCGGCCCATCTCGGCTTCTGGATGCTGGCCGCTGGAAACACGGCGGAACAACTTGAACATCGCGATTTCGCCGACGATCAGCGACGAGTTGGATTGTTCCGCCGATAGCCAGTTGAGTTCGACATGCGGCGGCACTGTGATCTCGCGCATGCGCGAGGTCGGTTCGAAGGACACATCGCCGGCCTCGGTGTGCACGACGCGTGCACGCGTCAAGCCGGCCATCACACCACGCGCCAGCTCGGGCAAAGCGAACGCATCGGTCAGCAGGCCGACGCGTGAACCGCGGCGCACGCGCGCCAGTGCCAGTTGCGCCGCGAGGGCGTTGGGTGGACCGTCCTCCCAGACGATGCCCAGGGGCAGCAGCCAGCGTGCGGTGGTGGTCGCCGTTTCGGTCTCGATCTCGACTAGTGCCATTTCGCCCTGTGCCTGGCTTATCGCGAGGGCGACGCGCACGGCAGTCAGCGCCTGGTCTTTCTGCGCAAACCAGCGACGCTTGGCCAGATAAGGCGGCAACACCTCGCGTTCCAGGACGGTGCGCATGGAAAGCAAGCCTTCGGCGAAATTCTTACGCCAGACGACGGTCTGATATTCGGGCATGGGTTCTGGTGCCGGTGTGTGGAGCGAGGGCCACGCCGTCTCTTCGGCGAGATTGAACCAATAGAAACCGAAAGGGGAGAGCGTCAGCAGATAGGAGAGCTTGCCCACCGGTGGAAACACCGAACCGCCATCCAACTCGATCGGGACGCGGTTCTGAAATTCGGACAGGTCGAGTTCCACCGCCTGCGGCGTACGCGCCAGGTTGGCGACGCAGAGAATGCTGATACCGTCATGCTCGCGCAGATAAGCGAGGATCTTGCGGTTCTTCGGATAGAGCAGGCGAAACGTGCCGCGGCCGAAGGCCTGGTACTGACGTCGGATCGCGATTGTGCGCCGCATCCACATCAGCAGCGAATGCGGGTCGCCGGCCTGCGCCTCGACATTCACCGCTTCGTAGCCGTACAGCGGGTCCATGATCGGTGGCGACACCAGGCGCTTGAAATCTGCGCGAGAGAAGCCGCCGTTGCGATCAGGCGACCATTGCATCGGGGTGCGCACGCCGTTGCGGTCGCCGAGGTAGACATTGTCGCCCATGCCGAGCTCGTCGCCATAATAGATTACGGGCGTTCCGGGCATCGACAGCAACAGATAGTTCATCAACTCGATGCGCCGGCGGTCGTGCTCCAGCAGCGGTGCGAGACGGCGGCGGATGCCGAGGTTCAAACGGGCACGGCGGTCGGCGGCGTAGGTCTCCCACAAGAAATCGCGTTCCGACGCAGTGACCATTTCCAGGGTGAGTTCGTCATGGTTGCGCAGAAAGATAGCCCATTGCGCCTTGGACGGAATGTCCGGCGTCTGGCGCATGATGTCGGTGATCGGGAAACGGTCCTCGCGTGCGATGGCCATGTACATCCGCGGCATCAACGGGAAGTGGAATGCCATGTGGCATTCGTCGCCGTCACCGTCGCCGAAATATTCCTTGGTATCCTCGGGCCACTGGTTGGCCTCAGCGAGCAACATGCGGTCGGGATAGCGGGCGTCGATCTCGGCGCGGATCTGCTTCAGGACTGAGTGCGTTTCCGGCAGGTTTTCGTTGTTGGTGCCTTCGCGTTCCGCCAGATACGGCACCGCGTCGAGGCGCAGCCCGTCCACGCCGAGATCGGCCCAGAAACGCAGTACCGCCAGCACTTCTTTCAGCACGCGCGGGTTGTCGAAGTTCAGGTCGGGCTGGTGCGAATAGAAGCGGTGCCAGTAATAGGCGTTGGCAACCGGATCCCAGGCCCAGTTGGAACGCTCGGTGTCGACGAAGATGATACGTGTGCCTGCATACTTCTGGTCGGTGTCGGACCAGACGTAGAAGTCGCGGTACACCGAACCGGGTTTGGCGTGGCGGGCACGCTGGAACCAGGGGTGCTGAATGGAGGTGTGGTTGACGACAAGCTCGGTGATGACGCGGATACCGCGCTTGTGCGCTTCGTGGATGAAGCGGCGGACGTCGGCCAGCGTGCCGTAGTCGGGATGGACGCCGCGATAGTCGGCGATGTCGTAGCCGTCATCGAGCAACGGCGAGGGGTAGAAGGGCAGCAACCAGATCGCACTGACACCGAGTTCCGCGATGTAGTCGAGCTTGGAGAGAAGCCCAGGGAAGTCTCCGAAGCCGTCGTTATTGGAGTCAAAGAAGGACTTGACATGCAGTTGATAGATGATCGCGTCCTTGTACCACAGTGGGTCTTCGGTGATCTGCGCCGGAGCGGGGCGCGGGCGCGCGAGAACGATGTTCATGAGCAGACCTCGGCACCAGCGTCGTTGCCCGCTCTGTCGTCGCGAGGAATGCGGCGACGAGGCAACCCCACGCGGGAAGTTGCCTCGTCGCTGCACGCCTTGCGGCGAGAACTGTCGCACTCCGCGTGGCGGCACAATATCACGACACTCCTCCAGGCACCGAAAGTTGCCAGATCGCGAAAGGCAAGTCCGCCGGGTCCAGCCTTATATGTTGGCTCTTCCCCTGCCAGTTGAACCGGTTGCCGCGCATCAGGTCGGTGGCATCGAACGTGGCCCAGTCGGGCAGGCCGAATTCCCACAGCGGCAGCTCAATGTCGGCCTCCTGAGCGCCGTGCGGATCGAGGCTGACGGCGATCAGCACCATTTCACGCCCGTTGGGGACGCGCTTGCCGTACAGCAGCACCTGCGGATTGGCCACGTTGTAGAATGTCACGCCGAGATGGGTTTGCAGCGCGGCATGCCGGCGGCGGATGCGGTTCAATGCGGTGATCTCTGCGACGATGTTGCCCGGCGCGTTGTAATCGCGCACGCGAATTTCGTATTTCTCGGCATCGAGATACTCCTCCCGTCCGGGTAACGGGGCCGATTCGCATATCTCGAAGCCGGAATACATTCCCCATAGCCCCGATAGCGTCGTGGCCAGCGCGGCGCGGATCAGGAAGCCGGAGCGACCGGACGTCTGCAGAAACGGCGGGTTGATGTCCGGCGTGTTGACGAAGAAGTTCGGCCGAAAGAAGTCGTGCACCGGCGGTCGGTTCAGTTCGGTCAGGTACTCGGTCAGCTCCGCCTTGGTGTTGCGCCAGGTAAAGTAAGTATAGGACTGGGTGAAGCCCTCCTTCGCCAACCGGTACATCACCTTGGGTCGGGTGAACGCCTCGGCGAGGAAAATCACGTCGGGATGGCGGCTGCGGATGTCGCCGATCATCCAGCGCCAGAACGGGAACGGCTTGGTGTGCGGATTGTCGACCCGGAAGATGCGCACGCCCTGATCGATCCAGAACTGCACCACGTCGCGCAGTGCATACCACAGTGCTGGGAGCGACGCTTCCGTGTAAAAATCGGGGTTGACGATGTCCTCGTATTTCTTGGGCGGGTTCTCCGCATAACGCAGCGAACCGTCCGGTCGCCACAGGAACCAGTCCGGATGCTGCTTCAGCCACGGATGATCGGGTGAGCACTGGATCGCGAAGTCCACCGCGATCTCCAGCCCGTTGTCCTTCGCCGCAGCGAGCAAGCGGCGAAAGTCCTCCAGCGTACCGAGCTGCGGATGGATCGCGTCGTGCCCGCCTTCTTCACTGCCGATCGCATAAGGGCTGCCGACATCACCCGGCTCGGCGCGCAGAGCGTTGTTGCGGCCCTTGCGGTTGGTATGGCCGATCGGATGGATCGGTGGGAAATACAGCACGTCGAAGCCCATCGCCGCGATGGCCGGCAGACGACCGACCACGTCGTTGAACGTGCCATGACGGTGCGGATCGTCGGTAACGGAACGCGGGAACAGCTCGTACCAGCTGGCAAAGGCCGCGGCAGGTCGGTCGGCATCCAGACGCAGCGGTGGCGCGTGACGCACGCCGAATTCATGCGTGTCGCTTGCTTGCATCGCCACCAACGCTTCGTCCGATAGCAGCAAACCGACCCCAGCGCCTTGATCGACGCGCGCCAAGTCATCGGCCATTGCCCGCAGCCTGTCGCGATGTGGCGCATCAGCGCGCTCTGCCGCGGCGCGCAGCATGAGACCGGCTTCCTCGATTTCCAGCGTCACGTCCTGGCTGGCATCGTGCTTGGCGTGCAGGTCGTGGCAGAACGTGCCCCATACATCCCACCACGCTTCGATCGTGTAGCGGTAAGGACCGACGCGCGGCGGGGTGAAGCTCGCTTCCCAGCGGTCATTGCCGAGCAATCGCATTGGCACGCGCGTCCAGGACGACGCGTCGTCGGGACGCCAGAGCAGCGCCGCCGCGAGAACCGAGTGGCCGTCGGCGACGATGTCGGCAGCCACAGTGACGGGTTGGCCGACCAAGCCCTTCACCGCGAAGTCGCCATCCGGCACCGCAGGCGAGATCGCCTCGATGCCGATCCGCGTCTCGGTCATTTCGGCGCGCGTGACGGCCGGCGCGTCGTAACTGTCAATGATGTCGGCGGCGCGGGCGTACGAGAGAACACGGACTTCGCCGGGCTGCAACGGGGACGCTGCGCCAAGCGGCGCGCCGATTGCGGTCGACGCACCGAACGCCGCCCCGGCCTGCGGCGGCAACGGGTCCACCGGCAGCGGCACGACAGCCGGCCGTGCGATATCTGGGTTGATCAGCACCAGGGCGGCGCGAACCGCATCACGCGGATGCATCGAATCGCATCGCAGCAATGCCGTCGCCGGATCGGCGAACGAGGACAGATCCCGCACGCCGCCGTCGACGCGCAACGCGGCCACCTGCCCAACGAGTTCGTTGGCTTCGACAATGTCGGCGGTGAGCTCGAACGGTGCCTCTGCGCGTGCTCTCTCCATGTCGGCTGGCGACGCACGCGCGGCGTCGAATGAGCGGTTGGTCGCGTATTCGAAGCCCATCGGCATGAACATGCCGCTGACGGTCGCGGCGACGAGGCGCAGCGCGTGGCGATAAGCCGCGCGCATATCGGTGCCGGGCGGCAGACGCGATGCAAGCCGCTCAGCGAAGGACGGCTCGGGCGCGCCGATGCAGGGCGCCACGCGGCGTAGCACCTCCATCTCGTCCAGCAGCCACGGCGCGCTTCCGTCCCACCAAGCGGTGGAAGCGCAGACGCAGTCGAAACCGGCACCGGTCATGCGCGCGATCGCATTGCGGTCGGCGCCCGGTGTCCAGCACAGCATCAGGCAATCGGGCACGCCCTCGCGCAGCGCGGCGATGAGCCGGCGCCACAGCGCGGGGGGGACACGGTCCGGCTCGAGAAAGCGGAACCCCCGCACGCCTGCGCGCATGAGGCGGGCCAGCCGGTCGCGCCACCATGAAAACAGGCCTTCCCCACTCTCGGCATCGTGAAAACGCGCATAGGCGGCGTCGGTGCGATGTGGCGAACGGCGCGGGTCCGGCGCGCCGCCACAGAACCCGTAACTGAACCAGCCAGTTTCCCGGTTGCGAATCTTGGCATCCACGGCGACATGGCCGAGCGTGACGTCCAGCATCAACCGCAGGCCATGGGCATGGCCCATCTCCGCCATGCGGGCGATGCCGCTGTCGGCGTCGCCATCCCACTGCAGCGCCGGATGGAGCGCCTCGTGATCGGCGGTGACGAAGATGTCGCCACCCGCCACCGGAGCGAGCGGCGGCGCGACACACACCTGGTCGAACTGCATCGCGGCGATATGCGCGAAAATCGCATCCCATCCCGCCAGTGGCCCGGCGACGAGAGGATGCAGATGGTAAATGCGCGGTGCCATGCTGCCTCAAGGCTCCTGCGTCACTAACTGCGAGAGTACCGACGGTCCTGTATGTGGCAATACGGCGCCGATGCACCCGGCCGCTTGCTCGCAATCCTGCGCATGGCGTTCACTTATTCGAGATGAACCTAGGGCAACGTCATCATCGCCGCATAACGCCACTCCCGCAACGGCGCTGCCTCACCGGGCGACCGAGGGCACAGCTGCGTCGCGTAGCGAGGGGATCCGGTCTGTCACCGGCCATTCGACGCCGCGCAACGGACCGCCCCCGCCCGGTCCCCATGACGGTGCGGTGTGGCGGGGGCCGAGCCGGCTGAGCGTATCTCAAGAGCTCATTCTCTCATCGCGAGGCCCGCGCGGGACGACGCAAGCCCCCGCGAGGGATGGTGTCGGGCCTGAGCGCCATCAACGAAATATCTGAATAATTTCCTGGTTAGCCTCACCGAATGTCCCGCGCGGAAGAATTTTTCGTCCCCGGCGGGTCGGCCGACAGGCCGGCGGGGAACTCGCAATGACAGGCAGACGCAGACGCCAGCCGCGCACGCGATGCCCAATGCCGAGCGGTCAGGGCAACCGCGATGAGCACGGCCGGCACGACCGTCAGATTCAGGCTGGTCCAGCCGCTACCGGCTTCGAGCGCGCCGGAGGTGAACGCGGTGCATGCGACAGTGCCGAACACGATGAAGTCGCTGGTCGCCTGGACACGCATGCGCTCGACCGGTGTGTGGGCGGTGGCTAGCAGCGTGGTGCGGCCGACGAACCTGGAGTTCGAACCGAGGCCTAGCGGGCTCAGAGCTGCGACGAATTCGGCATCACCTCGCGTCAGGCCGATATTCAGCGCAACGCACATCAGGGTCAGCGACCCGCCGGCGAAAATGACGCGGTACACGCCGTAGCATTGGATCAGCCGGCTGGCGACGAAGCCAGGCAGGAATATGGCGATTGACTGGGTGCGGATCACGCGTCGGCGCTGGGACCGATGCCAAAGCCGCAGAACATCATGTCAAGCGGCGTCGAGGCCATCACCAGGTTCATCATGCCGAAGCCGACCACGCCGCACGCGACGGCAACGATGAAATTCGGTCGGCCCAGGATGGAGCGAATTGGCACCGCCGCGCCGGCACGCGCACCGCCGGCAGCACGTGGATGAACGGCAGCAGAATGGCGGCAATGACTGACAACACAGTCAGGCAGGCATAGGTGCCGAGAAAGGCCCGGGGCGGGATGAGCATGTTGGTGCGCTTCACCAGCTCTGGGCCGATGATGACGGCGAGCACGCCGTCCGCGGTGACCGGCGAGATGGCGCGGGAGCGAGCGTCCGGCGCTGCGACCTCAGCCACTGCGAAGCGTCGGTGCTGCGCGATGCCCCAGCCAAGGCCGGCCGGCACCGCACCTAGGCATTGAGCGCGAAACTGCCATGCCAGCTGCCCATCGCGTAGGTGCTGGTGCCGGCGGAGGATCCCACGCAGCCGAGCCAGAACCCGGGCCTCCGGCCCAAGCGCACGAACACCATGCTGGCCGGAATTGAGGCGCACATCATCGCCGTGATCTGGATCGCCATCGGCAGCGTGTTCAGCGTCGCGTCGATCGCAAGCGAATGGCCGACCAGGGCGGCCATGACCGTCTAGCCGGACATGACGGCGCTCATCGGAGCCTGGCATCAGAAGAGCAGCCGGACGTTGCGGTCCACCCAGGGACGCGCCTTCCGATGGTCAAGATTGCCTCCGGCCGGGCGAGACGGAGCATGTCGTCGCGTGCATCATGCCTTGCGGCGTGTTGGGGCGGAAGCTGCGGACAAGAGAACAGGGATAGGCCGGCGCGGGCGGGGGTACTCCGGGTGTTGCCACGCAGAAGGATAGCTAGGCCTAAATGGCCGCTCTTCCGCTTGGTGGTGGCGTCCGCCGTGTCGAGCGCTGGCAGGATCAGCCGCGGGCACCCCGCCCCCTCGCCGCGTCGCGCGCCGCGTGGCAGAACCCCATGCACCGCGTCGCGACCACGTCCGGCGGCTGTGTCATCCAGCGGTCGACGAGACGCACTGC
>JASHVB010000759.1 GCA_030039695.1 Acetobacteraceae bacterium | reverse complement strand
AGTCCGTTTTATCTCCAGCGCAACTCACAACCTGCCAGTATTCCTGCCCACCTATCAGGAGGTATGTCACCGCGACGATGACACCTCCCTTGACCCCGTGCACGTCCGAGCCAACCTCAATACCAGTATACCCAAGCGACGGAAGGCCATAGTAGATGTTCGTAGCGATTAGGTTTTTGACATCGTCGACCGTCTTGTCCGAGGGAAGGTTGTATTCACTCCACTCCCACCAAAGTCCCATTGTGATCTCCGGTCTTTTGTGATTCCTGCGCCGCCGAGCATAGGGCGACGAAAACCGATTTGCTATGAAGTGCCTCACACCCTAACCCTAGGGGCGCGGCGCGCGGCCCGGCTCCTCAAGTGCGCCTGGTGGATATAGCGCCCTCGGCGCTCAATGCAGTCGGGTCTAAACACCCGCCATTCGCATCTGCCCGCATGCCGCATCCACAACAGGTTTTTGGTTCCGAGAGTACGCGTCATCGCTGGTAGGAACTGCAGGGGCGACCTTGCTCGCACTGCTGCGCCTGGTCCCAACCAATTGGCGCATAATGGTCGGTACTTGGGTCGTAACGCATTGGCTCGGTGAGCCGCCCTTGTTCCTCCAGCCAGTAGTCGCTCTGCTGCTCCAGTTCACGTACGGAATGCGTGGCGAAGAACTCGCGCGTGACACGGCGCTTTGTCAGCTCAAACGCCACTGCCTTGGCGCCGTTCTCGCAGAATTCGAACGAACTGGTGTGCCGTGGGTCGGGCCAGGCGCAGCCCGGGCAATCGAAGCCCTGCGGCTGGTTCATCGACAGCAGTGCCTTCGAGCCCTCTAAGGCGACGCTCTGTTCGCGCAGTGCATTCGCCGTTGCCCGGAGCGCGCCCCAGCCACCCGCGGCAGGGTGGTATGGCGCGAATTCCGGCTCGTGCTGATCGGGTGATGGGGGCTCGGCAATGTGATCATCGCTCATTGTCTTACCTGCATTGGTGTGACGGCCTTGTCAGTTGCGTCCCGACCAGCCCGGGACCAGCCCTGGAGCATTTTGCGGAAATTGGCGCAGCACCGACGGGTCGATGTGCGGCGTCTGAGCGAGCATTTGCGGCGGCGTGTGCGCCAGCTAATTGGGGAGCAATATCTCCTGATATTTGGTCCAGCTTCAACACCACCAGACAACCGCCCGGCCGGAGAAATGCTAGCGCCTTTATGAGAGCGACACAGTTACTCCGGCTGCCACTGGCGTGACCCTCAAACAGGTGATGCTCATCGACCCCAGTGTTCAGCAGCGCCTCGCGCTGAAGGTCCAGCACCTGCCGGACGCCATTGCTGGAAACGCGCATGTAGCCGACCACCATGTGCGGAAAACCCCGTTGGATCGGTTCCCGCACAGTACCTCATTCCGACAGGGTTTGTCGTGCACGATGCGACCCTGGATAAGGCCCCCCATCCGTGCCGCAGAAGGACCCGTTGGGATTCACCTGATTTCCGACACCGCCGCACCCCAGAGCACCACCGCGCGCCCGCGCATTTTGGTCGGTTGTGGCGGCTTGGCCGTGGCGCGGTTCTCGATCTGCCTGATTATGCTGCAAAACCGGCCTGTTCGTCGGTTCCGTAAAGGAAATGAAATGCACGTTTCGTAACAGACAATCTAATTGCGCAAGGCAGAGCGCCGCCTTCGCGTTGCGGGCTTGCGACAGCGCCACTGCCAGCTTCGGGCGCCGGTCGAGCCCATCGCTGCCGGTACCCGTCCCGACCTCGATGTGTTGGACGATCAACGCGCAGCCTTAGGCTTCAGCGAACTGCTGGATCGCCTGACGAGGTGCCTCGCTGCCCAGTCCGGATTTGCCCTGCCGATCGGCCGAAACCCGGAGATAGCTGACTAGCTGGCGCACTGGTCTTGCCTCCCCAGGTCAACTGGCAGGATATCCTATGAACGCATGGTTGCCCCGCGCCGGCGCCGGCAGCGCGACCACCAGCCGATCGATCGCCTTGAAGTCCACCGCCGCCTCCATGTCCGATCCGTGTCCGCAGAATCGCTTCATTCCAATGTCGGCAACGGCAAGCCATGTTCACAGACTGTAAGCAAGGCGGGCGCTGTTTTAATCAGTTACGGAATTGGCTGCGAGGAGGCTGTCCCTGGTGGAGGTCGGCGGAAAAAACTACAATTCTTCCACCTGTTCGACGCCGGGCAGCAGTTTCAGTGCCTGTGCCAGGCGCGGAGTGACGTTGTAGCCGCCCGGCAGGGCGATCTCGACGCACTGCGACAAGCCGAGCTGCGGCATCAGAATCACGCGTCCTTTGCCGCCGCCTTCGCGCGACAGCACATCACGGATATGCGGTATGGCGGCGGTTTCACGCAGCCAGATGCGCATTGCGGCGCCAGCCGAAGCGGCTGCCTGGTCCAGTGACGTCACGTCCTGGGCGGTGATGCGGAGCGCCTCGCTTTCCCGGCGCAGATCGACGGTGACTAGCAGGCGCTGATCGTTCGCTACAAGCTCGCGCGACCGTGACAGCACTTCGCTGAACAACGTTACCTCACAGGAGCCGGAGGTATCGGACAGCCGTACCCAGGCCATGCGGCTGCCGGTGCGGGTGATCCGCTCCTTGATCGCAACCACGCTGCCGGCAAGCTTCATACGCGTCATGCCGGCCTGCGCACGCACTTCCACCTGCGCGCATGGCGTCACGCCAAGCCGGCGTAGCGACTGCGCATAGGCGTCGAGAGGATGCGCCGTGAGATGGAAGCCGATCGCGTCCGCCTCGAAGCCCAACCGTTCCAACGGCGGCCAGTCTGGCGTCTGCGGCAGGCGCAGCGGCTCCGGTCGGTCTGCGCCGCCGAACAAGCCGATCTGGCCACTAACCTTCTCATCTGCCAGTGCCTGCGCACGACGCAACACCGTTTCAGTCGCAGAAAACAAGCGCGCTCGATTATTGTCGAGCTGGTCGAAGGCACCAGCCTTCACCAAGTGTTCAAGTTGCATCTTGTTGAGCTGGCGCGGATCGACCCGCGCGGCGAAATCCGCGACATCGGCGAACGGCGTCTCGCCACGCGCCTCCGCCACGGCCTGCATCGCCGCAGAGCCGACCTTCTTCACCGCTGCCAGCGCATAGCGGATGGCGAGCTTGCCTGCCGCATCGCGCTCCACCGAGAAATCTGCACCAGAACGGTTGATGTCGGGCGGCAGGATGCGGATGCCAGCATGTTCTGCCTCCTGCTTGAGCGCTGCGAGCCGGTCGGTGTTGCTGAGAGCCAGACTCATGCATGCGGCAAAGAACACCTCGGGATGGTTTGCCTTCATCCACGCTGTCTGGTAGGCAACCAGCGCATAGGCTGCGGCATGCGACTTGTTAAAGCCGTAGTCAGCGAACTTGGCCATCAGGTCGAAGACCTCGGTGGCTTTGTCCTGGGTGATGCCGCGTTCGGTTGCGCCCCTGACGAAGATCTCGCGCTGCGCCTCCATCTCCGTGCGAATTTTCTTGCCCATTGCCCGACGCAGCAGATCCGCGGCGCCAAGCGAGTACCCCGCCATGACCTGCGCGATCTGCATCACCTGCTCTTGATAGACGATGATGCCGTAGGTCTCGCTCAGGATATCATGCAGAAGCGGATGAGGCGCCGCCCAGGGTTCGCCGTGCTTGCGCCGGCAGTAATCCGGGATGTTGGCCATCGGGCCAGGCCGGTAGAGCGCGCCGAGCGCGATCAAATCATCGAACCGGTCCGGACGCATCTGGCGCAGTGCATCGCGCATGCCCTGGCCTTCAAACTGGAACACCCCACCGGCATCGCCACGCTGGAGCATTTCGTAGCTCTTGGCGTCGTCCAGCGGTAGACGGTCGAGATCGACGTTCTCGCCCAAGCCGTGCAGCAATTCCACTGCGCGCTGCAAAATCGTCAACGTGGTCAGGCCCAGGAAGTCGAATTTCACCAATCCCGCTTGTTCAACATATTTCATCGAATATTGCGTGACCAGGAAATCGGAGCGCGGATCGCGGTAGAGCGGCACCAGCTCGATCAGCGGCCGGTCGCCAATCACCACGCCCGCAGCATGCGTGCTCGCGTGGCGGTAAAGTCCCTCAATCTGCAAGGCAATTTCCAGCAGGCGGGCGATGCCTTCATCGTCGTCACGCATCTGCTGCAGGCGTGGTTCCTTTTCGATCGCCGCGCCGAGTGTCACCGGCTGGGCAGGATTGTTCGGGATGAGCTCTGCAACCTTGTTCACCTGGCCGAACGGCAGGCCGAGCACTCGGCCAACGTCGCGCACAGCCGCGCGCGCTTGTAATTTACCGAACGTGATGATCTGCGCAACGCGGTCCTCGCCGTATTCCTTGCGCACATATTCAATGACGCGGTCGCGGCCTTCCTGGCAGAAGTCGATGTCGAAGTCGGGCATCGATACACGTTCGGGGTTGAGGAAACGCTCGAACAGCAGCTTGAAGCGAAGAGGATCGAGGTCGGTGATGGTCAGCGCCCAGGCGGCGACCGATCCGGCACCGGAGCCGCGGCCGGGACCGACGGAAATGTCATGCGCTTTCGCCCACTGAATAAAGTCCGCAACGATCAGGAAGTAGCCGGCGAAGCCCATCTTCGCGATGACGCCAAGTTCGTAATCCAGGCGTTCGCAATAGCGCGCGCGGGTTTCCGAATCGGCGCCGATTGTCTGCATGCGACGGTCGAGGCCCTCAATCGCCATGGCGCGCACGGTTCCCTCTTCCGTGCTGCCGGGGCGGACTTTCGGCGAAACCGGCAACAGCGGCTTGCGCATCTCCATCATCACGGCGCAGCGCTGCGCAATGGCGAGCGTGTTGTCGCAGGCTTCCGGCAGGTCGCGGAATAAAGCGCGCATCGCCTCCGCTGGTTTGAACCAGTGCTCCGGTGTGACACGACGGCGGTCGGATTCGGAGAGCAAGCGGCCCTCGGCGATGCAGAGGAGGGCGTCGTGCGCCTCGAACATCGCGGGGGTGGCGAAGAAGCAGTCATTGGTCGCGACGAGCGGAAGGGCGTGCGCGTCCGCGAGCGCGACCAGGCCGGGCTCGATAGCCTTTTCCACCGCAAGTCCGTGGCGGTGCAGTTCCATGACCGTGCGGTCAGGGAAGGCCTCGGCCATGCGCGCCAGCAGGCGGTCGGCTTCCGGCTGCTGGGCTTCAGAAAGCAGGCGGGCGAGCGGACCGGCAGTGCCACCGGTCAGCAGGATCAGGCCCGCCGCATGCGCGGCGACGCGCTCGAATGGAAGCTGCGGCTTGAGGCCCGGGTCGGTGTCCAGGAACGCGTACGACGACAGGCGCTGCAGGTTGGCCAGGCCCTCGGGGTTCTGCGCAAGGAGGACGATCGGGTCGGGCGCGAGACGCGGGTTGTCGCTGAGGGTCAGTGCGAGCTGGCAGCCGATGATTGGCTGAATGCCCTTGCCGGCGCACGCCTGAGAGAATTCCAGGGCGCCGAACAGATTTCCGGTGTCGGTGATCGCGACAGCCGGCATGCGCGCTTCGCGGGCGAGGGCAGGGAGCTTGTCAACCTTGATTGCGCCCTCGCTGAGCGAATAGGCGGAGTGAGCGCGCAGATGGACAAAATCGGCATGAGGCATGGGCCGAAGGTTATGGGGCCGCGGCGAGTCGGTGCCAAGCGGTGGGCGCTGCGGCGCGGCGTCAGAAGCGGCGACGTCTGAGTTTCGTGTCCTTGCGGAGAGCGAAGCAACCTGCGAAGCGCGGTCGTGGCCGGTCGTCGCATCGTGGTTGAGCGGTGGCGCAGTGACGCCCCCGCGCGATGACGCGAGATCCGTCCGCTCCTAGAACCCCGCGCCCAGGTGCGCCAGATACGCCTGCTCTTCCGCCGTGCTCTCGCGTCCCAGCACGGCGTTGCGGTGCGGAAAGCGACCATAGCGGCGGATTATGTCACGGTGACGGTACGCATGCTCTGCGGTCTGGTCGCCCAGTGCAATACGCAGACTTTCAATTAATCGCACAGCTTCGTCCTGGTCCGTCAGCGCTTCCGAGTGCTCGAACGGCAGGTAGATGAACATGCGTTCGAGCCATTCGAGCTGGCGGTCGAACCCCTGCGCCACCGCACGATGCGCAAGCATGCACGCTTGCGGGTCGGCGGCAAAGGCTTCCGGAGAGCCTCGGTGGAGATTGCGCGAGAACTGGTCGAGCAGAATGATCAGCGCCAATGCGCCGCGGGGTGTGTTGGCCCAGTGATCGAGCGCGCCCTGGCGTGCGGCACGCAATGCGTCGGCGAAGGCGGCGCAGGTGGCGTCGAAGTCGTCTTGTCTGCGGAACCAGACTTCACGCCAGACCTGTGGGCTGCCGGCGAACCAGAAGTCCAGCACTTCGTCGGGCGTGATCATGCCAAGGCGCGTTCCAGCACGCGGACGGAATGAATTGCCGGGCGGCCGGCAAGGTCGTGGATCTGATGTCGGCAGGAGGTGCCATCGGCGACGATCAGCGCGTTCGCCGGCGCGTTGCGTACCGCCGGCAGCAGCGATGCTTCTGCCATCGCGTGCGAGATCTCCTGCGTCTCCACTTGATAGCCGAAGCTGCCCGCCATGCCACAACAGGATGAAGCGATCGGCTTTACGCTGAATTCCGGAATGCGCTGCAGTGCCGACAGCATCGAGGGGAAGGCGCCAAACGATTTCTGGTGACAGTGGCCGTGCACATGCGCCGTGGCTTGCAGCGGCCGCAGATTCAGTTGCGGTTTTTCGCGCGCAAGGAATTCGGACAACAGCATGGCGCGGCTTGCCAGGTTATCGGCCTCCACGCTCGGCAGCAACGAACGGAACTCATCGCGCAGCGTGAACAAGCAGGAGGGTTCGAGGCCAATGACCGGCAGGTTCCCGCCGAGCCGGCCCATCGTGCGGCGTGCTTCCTCGCGTGCTTTGTCCAGCAGTCCTGCAGCGAGCCACGTCCGACCACAGCATAGCGGTCGGCCGCGGTAGGGCGGCATGATCGCACGATAGCCGGCGGCAGCCAGGACACGCAGTGCCGCGCGCAGGTTCTCCGGTTCAAACCAGCGATTGAATGTGTCGGCAAGCAGCAGTACTTCGCCGCGCGGCTTGTTCGGAGCCCGCGCATCCGCCTCGGCATCGCGGAAAAAGTCCGAGCGCCAGACCGGCAGGGGGCGCGCCGCCGCGATCCCGGTCATACGCTCCATCAGGGCGCGCAGCGGCGGGAGGCGATTTCGCATGTTCGCGAGTGGCGCGAGGCGGCCGAGGATCGGCGCGAAACGCGGCAGATCGGCGATCAACGATTCGCGCGGCCTCACGCCGTGCCGTTCAGCGCGTGCGGCCAGCACCTCCAGCTTCATCTTCGCCATGTCGATGCCGGTCGGGCATTCGCGGCGGCATGCCTTGCAGGAAACGCACAAATGCATTGCCTCGTCCAGCGCGTCTGATGCCATCGCGTCAGCGCCGAGCTGGCCAGTGAGAGCGAGGCGCAATGTGTTGGCGCGTCCGCGCGTCAAGTGCACTTCGTCCCGGGTAACGCGGAAGGATGGGCACATCACGCCCGCGTCGAAAGCCCGGCAGGTGCCGTTGTTGTTACACATCTCCACCGCGGAGAGCATGCCGCCGAGCGAGCCCGGATAGTCCGACCAGTCCAGCTTTGGCGCGAAGCCGGGCGCGGCGCCATATCCGGGTGCGTAACGGAACAAGGTACGGTCATCCATGCGCGGCGGGCGCACCACACGGCCGGGGTTCAGCATACCGGTGGGATCGAATCCGTCCTTCACCGTCTCGAAGGCGCGGGCGAGACGGCTACCGAACATCGTCTCGTTGAACTCGCTGCGGGCGATGCCGTCGCCGTGCTCACCACTGTGCGAGCCTTTGTAATCGCGTACGAGCGCGAAGCACTCCTCGGCTATTGAGCGCATCTTCCGGACGTCGGCGGAGTCCTTCATGTTTAATACCGGGCGGACGTGCAAGCAGCCGACGGAGGCGTGTGCGTACCAGGTGCCTTTGGTGTTGTGCTTTTCAAAGACAACGTTCAGACGCTCGGTGTAGTCGGCGAGGTCCTCCAGATCGACGGCGCAATCCTCGATGAAGCTGACGGGTTTGCCGTCGCCCTTCATCGACATCATGATGTTGAGACCAGCTTCTCGGACGCTGGCGATATCGGCCTGAAAGCCCGCATCGATCGCCCGCACCACCTGGCCCGGCAGGCCGAGATCGGCCATCAGCGCCTCGAGGTCGGCCAGACTGGCGTAAAGGGGCGCATCCTCGTGACCGTGAAATTCGACGATGAGCAGCGAGTCTGGTTCGCCGATCAACATGTTGTCGATGGTGGCACGGAAGATCGGGATGCTGCGACCGAGCTCGATCATCGTGCGATCGACCAGCTCCACCGCTTCCGGATTCAGCTTGACGATGTGCTGTGACGCTTCCATCGCGCGCCGGAAGGTCGGGAACTGGCAGATGCCCAGCACCTTGCGCGGCTTCAGCGGATGCAGCCGGAGCTCGAGTGCGGCGGAGAACGCCAGCGTGCCTTCGGAACCAACCAGCAGGCGCGCCAGATTTTCGCGACCGGCTGCGCGCGAAGCCGGTGTTAGCACGTCGATGTTATAGCCGCCGACACGGCGAAGCTGCTTCGGGAACTTCGCGGCGATCTCCGCCGCTTCCGCGGCCCCGAGCGAACGCAGTCGCTGGATCAGATCGGCAATCTTGGCAGGAATGTCGGCACCAAGATTGTCCGGCACCGCTCCGAAGCGATGCCGCGTCCCGTCCGCCAGGATCGCGTCGATCGCGCATACATTGTCCGCCATCAGTCCATAGCGAATGGATTTCGAGCCACACGAATTGTTGCCTGCCATGCCGCCAATGGTGCAGCGCGCATGCGTTGAGGGATCGACAGGAAAGAACAGCTTGTGCGGACGCAGCACCGTATTGATCTGACCGAGGACGACCCCAGGTTCCACCAGTGCGGTCTGCGCGTTGGGATCGATATGCAGGATGTTGCGTAGGTGCTTGGAGCAATCGATGACCAACGCGCGATTGACAGTCTGCCCGCACTGGCTGGTGCCGCCGCCGCGCGGTAGCACCGGAACGCCGTGCTCCTTCGCGATGGTCAGCGCGGCGGCGACGTCATCGATCCGCTTCGGCACGATCACGCCGAGCGGTTCGACCTGATAGATTGAGGCGTCGGTAGCATAGCGGCCACGGTCGGCGCGATCGAACAACACCTCACCCGCGACGTTGCGCCGCAGACGGTCGGCGAGCGCGGAATCGCCGGGGGCAATCGCGGCCTCGCTCATCGTGCTACCATGGTCATCGTGGCCATCCGTCTTCCTTTTGCATGCACCGACGGGACGTTCTGGTAACACGCCGATCCGCACCCGGCCAAAAGGCGCATCGGCGCAGGCATCCCACAAGGCAAGACGATGATCCCAGCCATCGGCTCGCGGGTGATTGTGCGCCATCCTGGTGCGCGGCCATCATGTGAGGACAGTGAACGAGGCGAGACCCTCGGGGCAGGCGCGGCCCTGGTGCGCAGAATAGATGCGTGCGCTCGAGCCGGCGGAAGCCGACGCAATGTGCCGGGGGTCCGCGCGCGCATGCCCAGGGAGCGCTTCGTTGCTGGCAGGCGGCGGCGAGGCCGTGCCGACAGAGCCCGCGGCAGCTACCCGCAGCATGCCGGATGCCGATGCAGGCTGTCACATGTGGAGGTGGTCGTGACCGTATAAGTCGACGCCTACGTTCATTACGAGCGAAGCGGAGCAAGGCCAGTCGGCCGCAAAGGCTTGGATGCCTCGGGATCGTTTTGCTGCGCTCGCGATGACACGTGGCTCGTTTGGCAACTGCCCCAAGCAGGGCCAATCTCCGGCCCTCACCTGGAGACCTTTCCGCATGAGCCAGACCCGCGCCGCCGGCCGACACTTTCTGCAGATCCCCGGTCCGACCAACGTGCCGGATCGCGTGCTGCGCGCGATCGACAATCCCACTATCGATCACCGCGGTCCCGAATTCGGCAGCATGGGCCGCGAGCTCCTCGCTAACCTGAAAGCAATCTTTCAGACCAGCGGCCCCGTGATCATCTATCCCGCCTCCGGCACCGGCGCCTGGGAAGCCGCGCTGACCAACACGCTGTCGCCAGGTGACACCGTGTTGATGTGCCAGACCGGCTGGTTCGCCACTCTGTGGAAGGAGATGGCAGAGCGCCTGCAGCTCAATCCGCTCCTGATCGAAACCGACTGGCGCCGCGGCGCCGACGTGGCGGCGATCGGCGAGGCGCTGCTCGACGACAAGGCGCATCGCATCAAGGCGGTGTGCGTCGTGCACAACGAAACCTCAACCGGCTGCACCAGCCGCATCGACGAAGTCCATGGGGCGATCACCGCGGTGAAACACCCGGCACTGCTGATGGTGGATACGATCTCCTCGCTCGCGTCGATCGATTACCGGCACGACGAATGGGGCGTCGATGTCACCGTGGCGGGTTCGCAAAAGGGCCTGATGCTGCCGCCTGGCCTGTCGTTCAACGCGATCAGCGCCAAGGCGCTGAAAGCTGCAGAAACCGCGAAGCTGCCGCGGAGCTACTGGGACTGGCGGCCGATGCTTGAAGCCAACAGGACTGGATACTTCCCCTACACCCCCGGCACCAATCTCCTGTTCGGCCTTAACGAAGCCGTAAAGATGCTGCTAGAGGAGGGCCTGCCCAACGTCTTCGCCCGCCACGACCGCCACGCCGAGGCAACCCGCCGCGCGGCGCGCACCTGGGGTCTGGACATCCAGTGCGCCGAGCCGCGGCATTACTCCTCATCGCTGACCGCCATTCGCGTGCCGGATGGCCACAGCGCCGACGCGCTGCGCGCCACCATCCTGGAAAAGTACAACATGAGTTTAGGCAATGGCCTCGGCATCCTGAAGGATCGGGTGTTCCGCATCGGCCATCTCGGCGATTTCGGCGACCTGCAGCTTGTCGGCACGCTCGGTGGCGTGGAAATGGGCCTGCGTGTCGCAGGCGTGCCGCACAATCCCGGTGGCGTGCAGGCTGCCATCGATTACCTGGCGGGCAACGCGTAACGGCACACCCGTGTCTGTTGCGCCGAACCCCACCGAGGGAGCGCTGCTTCGCTGGACGCCTTGGCCAAGGGCTGTCTTTGCCTCGATGGTTTCGCTGAGGGCAGGGTGGGGGCCATCTGGGTCCCGCCTGGGCTGCGGGGCCAGCCGAAGGACGCGGCACCCTCTCCGCCAGCCGGCGAAGGGGGTTCCAATGCCCCGACGGGGAGCGAGGAGCGCAGAGCCAGGCTGGGAGGGTTCGCGGCGAAAGCCCTCACCTTGCCTTTACGTCGCTGCCCCCCTCTGCTAAGGCGCGCGTCCGCGCCTCGCCGGATCGCGAGGCACTCATTCCGACAGGCGTGTCATGGCTGTTCCGAAGCGAAAAACCACCCCCTCCCGCCGCGGCATGCGGCGGTCGCATGAGGCGCTGCCGCGTCAGGCGCACGCCGATTGTCCGAACTGCGGCGAGCTGAAGCGCCCGCATCACGTGTGTCCGCATTGCGGCTTCTACGACGGCCGGGAGGTCTTGTCCGCTGAGGGCAAAGCGCTGAAGGGCGCTGTCCGGGTCTGACGCAGGGCCGCTCCGTGCGCCCCGTCCGTTGAACGCA
>JASHVB010000758.1 GCA_030039695.1 Acetobacteraceae bacterium | reverse complement strand
TCCGTCGCAGCAGTGCCTGGATGCGAGCGCGTAGCTCGCGCAGGTCGAACGGCTTGGTTACGTAATCATCGGCGCCAAGTTCCAGTCCGACCACCCGATCGACCGTGTCGCAAGCGGCGGTCAGCATCAGAATGGGTACGTCGCTCCGGGCACGCACCCGACGGGCAATGGAGAAGCCATCTTCGCCGGGCATGTTGACATCGAGGATCAGCAGGTCCGGCGGATCGCCGGACAGATGAGCGTCGAACTCGCGCGCGTCGCCGGCGGTGCGGACGCTGAAGCCGTACTTGCCAAGATACTCCGCGAGCATCTTACGGAGATCAGGCTCGTCATCGACGACAATCACGCGAACCGCATCCGCCATGGCATGATCCCCCGCGCGATCAGGAAGGTCACTCAATGTCTTCCTCCCGGTTTGCGCTGCATAGCGTCCTCCCAGATCGCGCCTGTTGCGCACCGCCCAGATCGCGTAACGCGTCATCAGCGTCGGCCACGCTCTCGCGCATGGTGGCAAACGCGTAGCACAGCGTTGAGTCATCCTGAAGCGACATAAACCAGAAATAATTGAAACACTCATTGCTGCCCGGCGCAATCAACCCGAAACGGTCCTGAGCTATGAGGCTGCGTCGGCGGATCCGACCTTCCGGCCATTCGCCGTAACGAAACCAAGTTTCCACGCCATTTCAAGGGCTTGATATGACGACAGTGCTTGAAAGCGACGCGACAACAGTTTTCGCGCGTATAGGGCAGCCCTACGCCATCACCGAGACCAGCGTGGCCCCACCGAGCAAGCTCCGCTCGTCGCGCCTCCTGAAGCCCTGCGGCGGCTGCGCCGCCCTAGGACTTAGCACCTACACGGTCCTGCAGGATGTGGCGGACATCACGACCAACAACGCGGTGATCGCCGCCTACACCGTAGCGCCTCGCACCGATATCGACGGGGCCGATCAGCGCGCCCATCCGACACGAGTACGCGCCGATGTCGCGGCACTTGCGACGCCGGAGACAGTCCTCGTCGAGGAAACCGCCGCCCTGGCCGTCCTCGCCGACCTAACTGGGGGGACTGCAGCATGAGCCCACTCTGCGACATAGGGCCGTCGATCGCTGAGTTGAAGGCGATCGCCAAGCTTATCCATGGTCTAGCCTTCGCTGGGGAGGACATTAGGATTGAGTTGGACTCTCTGCGGCGTGCCAGTGATTTGCTGCTCGACCTCGCGAACGAGCTTGAGCTGTTCATGGGGGACGCGCTGGACCCCCCGATAACCGAAGCTCCAGAGCATCAAGCCGCTCCGGCCGCCGCTAGGGCCGAGCGGGACGCGCCCGGTAGCTGCGGCGATAGGGAACAGGCACAGGCGCAATGCGACCTCCGGGCGTCCTGGGCGAAGATGGTCAGGCAGCAGACCAGGGAAAGCTCGACCTTATCGGCGGTGCCGATTGTCGTCATGGCCGCGAACCTCAGCGAGACACAGGCATGAGCGCCAACACCAACGCATTCCATCCACGGGAGCGGCAGAATCCTGGGCTGCGGGGCGCTATATCAGGAAGATGGGCGCGATGGGCTGTCCTAGGACATCCGCACGCCGTCGGCGGAAGATCCGCTCGGCGGCGGGATTGAACTCCAGGCCCAAGTCGCGCGCCGATCCTGTCTGCTCAGTCTGAGGGTCGCCCTGAAGGTGCTTGTGATGCCTCAGCGTTCGCGCGATCACTCTGGGTTTCAGGGTCTACAAATTGGGGGAACAAGTTGCCAATTTGTCATCGAATCCACGCATTCGGGGTACTGACAGCTGCAAGGGCCGATCTGGCTTACGAATGCGGCAACACGTTGGGTAAGCTGTTCCGTACGATTTGTATCTAAGATCTGCTGAGCAACCGGGGTTCAGGCGCGAGCTGCAGAGCGTGCTCGATGAGTCCATGCATGGACTGGCGCGCGCGATCTACAACGGCTCCATCCGCGTCAAGCATGGTCGCTCGCGCGACAAGCTAACGGCAAATTCCGGCGCGCTCACATTGCTGACCAATGTGGTGATCGCACGGAACACAGCGAGGATCCAGCGCTTTGCCGATGCCTGCCGGCGGGCCGCGCGGGCCACAGGCGTTGGCAAACATCGCTCCGCTCGCGTTCTCTCACATCAACATAGATGGCTCGTTCGGCTTCAGCTTCGGTGTACTGCGGCATCGCCTGATCGACCCGGCGGCCGAGCTGCGAAAGCGGGGTTGTAGCGGACAGGCCAGCGTGGTCCCCGTCCAACACTGCCAGCCAGCCAGGTACCGAGCGCGCCCAAAACTCTGGAAGTGGGAGGTCGGAACGGGCTCATCATCTGATGGAGCCGTGCGGCTGCGATCGTACCCTGGAGTGGGGATAATTATCTAGTGTCGAGGCAGCCTCGCGATGATCGAGGTTGGCCTTCGATTCCAGCTCGTGCCGTGGACACCTCCCTTGGAAAGGCAGCTCAGACACCATGTGTCCAGCGTCGCCCGTGATCACGGCGGAATCCAGTGGGGCTGCGGGCGCAATCCATGGGCTCGACTTGTGAGATGCGTTCCGAATGTCGCCATGCTGTATGTGCGACGTCCATGAGGCAAGGTTATCGACCTTCCATCAACGCCCTGATCTTCTCAGCATCTGCGGGCGTCGCTGGATTGTAGACCACCATGCTGATATCCGTTCGGCCATCGACCGAAAAGGCCGAATATTCGAACGTCAGCGGGCCGAGGACCGGGTGACGTATGTGCTTGACGGCCTCGTGCTGGCCGCCACGAACATCGTTTTCTGCCCATATCACCCGGAACTCGGGGCTGAGCCGGCACAGTTCATCCACGAGCGGCTCGACCTCCGCCGCGGCGCCGGCACGGGCGGCGTCCACCCTGAAGGTGCCTATCGCAAACCGCGCCACGCTTTCCCACTCGTATTGCGCCGCCCGGGCATGGGGATCGAGAAAGATAAAGCGCAGGAGGTTGCGCTGCTCTGACGGAAGCGATCCATAGTCCACCAGTATCGCCGTTGCCGCCCGGTTCCAGGCCAGGACATCCCATGTCGCGGTCCTGATCACCGCGGGGCTGGGGTCGAGCGCGTCGAGCACACGTTGAAGGCGAGGCGTGACGGCGTCGTTCTTGGGGTAGCGCGCTTCGGGCGGACGGTCGAGTCCAAGCAGGAAGATGTGCTCGCGCTCGACATCCGTCAGCATAAGGGCTCGGGCAATGCGATCGAGCACATCGGCCGAGGGTACGCCACCACGGCCCTGTTCGAGCCAAGTGTACCAGGTTGGGCTGATGTTGGCCCGCTGCGCTACCTCTTCGCGCCGCAGCCCGGGGGTGCGGCGGCGCTCCGATGGAAAGCCAAGGGCAGCCGGATCCAGCTTCACGCGCCGGTCCCTCAGATAGGCTCCGAGCTGGTTCTCGGTGATGAGAGGTTCGCTCATCCTGTTAGCAATCTTAATATGATCATGTCACTACTTTGCCAGAATGGATCGCCCGCCAAGATCTCTCTCCAGCAAAACGGGGAGACTTTGCTCATGCGTGTGTTTGTCACCGGCGCTACCGGCATGATTGGCTCGAGAGTCGTCAAGGAGCTGATCACCGCGGGCCATCAGGTGATTGGCCTCTGTCGCTCGGACGATAAGGCACCGGCCCTGGTGGCAGCCGGCGCCGAAGTTTATCGCGGGTCGCTCGCAGACCCAGAGAGCCTCAAGGAAGGGGCCGCGCGCTCGGATGGTGTCATCCATCTGGCGTTCAACCACGACTTTTCACGCTTCGTCCAGAACTGCGAGGACGACCGTCGCGTGATCCGGTCGCTCGGTTCGGTGCTCGCGGGCTCTGACCGCCCTTTCATCGTGACCTCGGGGACGCCGGTCGCCAACACCGTGCCCGGTCAACCGGCCAAGGAGAACAATGCGGTCGTCGGCTCCGACGTGCATCCTTGCGCAGCCTCGGAGGAAGCAGCTACCTCCGTCGCTGCCGAAGGCGTCAATGTGCCAGTGGTCCGGCTCCCGCAGGTTCATGACCCGGTCACGCAGGGTCTCATGACCCATGCGATCGCGATGTATCTCGCCAAGGGTGCGTGCGCCTATGTCGGAGACGGACTCAATCGCTGGCCTGCGGCATACGTTCTCGACGTCGCCAGCCTATACAGATTGGCAATCGAAAGGGCCGAACCGGGCGCGAAATATCACGCGGTCGCTGAAGAAGGCGTGCCAATGCGCAGCATTGCCGAAGGTATCGGGCGGCGCCTGAATCTGCCGGCTAAATCCGTCGCGCCGGAAGAAGCGCAGGCCTATTTCGGTTGGCTGGCGACGTTCGCCGGGCTCGACATGCCTGCGTCCAGCGCGAAGACGCGGAAGAAGCTCGGATGGGAACCAACCGGCCCCGGCCTCATCGCCGATCTCAGCCGGTTGGAGGTTCCTAAAGTCTGAAATCCGTCGCGTCCTATCGGGCGCCCGCCGTACGCGGTTATGACTGGCGAGCGCAGATGGTGATCTACTCGGCCAAAGAGGCCGGCCCGTGAAAGCCGCCTACCGCCTGAGCCATCTGAGCGAGAGGGGCCGGGTTGCGAACGGCGCGAAGCGCAAACCGCCAGGGAGCGACATTCTTCTTCCTTGTCTTTAGTTCGTCACCGGCCGGCGGCCGACCCGCCCTGGATGAAACTGTCGGCAGTGTGTCCTGTGCTGTAATCTGAAGGGGCTGTCGGCGCGGAGGTCGGTTTCTTCTTGGTGCGAAAGAGCCCGTTCTTTAGTTTGACCTGGGGTACCTCGATCACCCCCACTGGAGCGAAGGGACGGCATCGCCGTCCTGGGAGCACGTTTCGTAGAGTTCATCTTCGAGAGGTCCCCATGCCGGCAGCACTGGCATAGGAGAGACGACGATGGACGTCATGCATGAGCGGGTTGCCGGTCTTGATGTGCACAAGGAGACGATTGTCGCCTGCGTGCGAATCATGGCGGGGGGCAAAGCAACTCGGGAATGCCGGACATTCGACACGACGACGGCGGGCCTCGAAGCGTTGCTGGGTTGGCTGACCGAGAGCGGTTGCACGCACGTGGCGATGGAAGCCACCGGGGTCTACTGGAAGCCAGTGTGGAATATCCTGAGCGAGGGCAAGTTCGAGCTAATGGTGGCCAATGCGGCGCACATCAAGAACGTGCCCGGCCGCAAGACGGACATGAACGACGCGATGTGGATCGCCGATCTGGTGAGTTGCGGGCTGATCAAGGGGAGCTTCGTCCCGGAACAGGAGTTCCAGGAGCTGCGCTCGTTGCTACGTACCCGCAAGCAGCTGTCGCGTGAGCAGACCCGGCATGTGCAGCGGATCCAGAAGACGCTGGAAGAGGCCAACATCAAGCTCGACTCGGTGATATCCGACATCCTGGGCGTCAGTGGCCGGCGGATGATCGAGGCGATGATCGAGGGCCAGAGAAACCCGTTCAAATTGGCTGAACTCGCCGACCGGCGGATCAAGGCATCGCGCAAGGAGCTATACGACGCACTA
>JASHVB010000757.1 GCA_030039695.1 Acetobacteraceae bacterium | reverse complement strand
CACATTCGCCTGGCCGAACCCGAACGCGCCCGGCAGTGCCTCGCTCACCCTTTCGCTCGTGAACGGTCAGACTCTCGAGACATCATTCTCGGGCCCCTGGGCCCTTTTCCAGCTCCTCGATAGCGCCCAGGAAACGCAAGCCGGCAGCCCGGACCGAATCACGCTCGGCTTTGCGATCCAGGGCTACCGGGCAACTTTCGTGCTCTCGGCTGGCAGCGTCCTCAACCCGTTCGCCCGCAGCACTTTCTCGGAGTTCTACTGTGTGCCGCGGCTCTGAGAGCTTGCGCTCCTTCGCCCAGGGCACGGTGCTGGGCGGTCGCTATCGACTGGCGGAAATGATCGGGTGCGGCCGGACCTCTCTCGTTCATCGCGGCACCGACCTCGCAGCCCCAGGCCCATCGATCGCGGTCAAGATTTTGCGGCACTCGCTCTGTAACCACGCGGACGAGGCGGCGCTGCTCATCGCCCAAGCCGGCCGCATGAAGACATTCGCTCACCCAAACATCGTCCGCGTGCACGACACCGGCGTCGAGGACGGCGTGCCGTATCTCGTAATGGAGGAGCTCACGGGCGGCAGCCTGCGGGACATCACCGAGCGAGGCTCTCCGGTGTCTGCCGAGCACGCGGCCGACTTGCTCGAAGGCGCGGCGCGGGCCGCCCGCTTCCTGCATGCGGCGGGATGGGTCCATGCGGACATCAAGCCCGGCAATCTGCTCCTTGACGGGCTGGGTCGGAGCAAGCTGATCGATTTCGAGTCGGCGCGGCCGGTTAGCGCGCAAATGCCAATGACCACGGAACGGATCGTCACCCCGTCCTATACATCGCCGGAGGTGATTGAGGGTGCGGCTCCGGAACCGCGGGACGATGTCTTCGCGCTCGCCATCATCGCCTACGAGCTGATCACCGCCCGCCATCCATTCGATTACCGCCCGGCACGCCACACCGACATCGTTGAACCGCCGGCCGTCCTGTCGCGGCGCGCCTGGGCTTTACTCGGGGCGGCACTGGCGCCGCACCGCGCTGAGCGGCCAACCGACCCGCTAGTCCCCGTACGGGCGCTCCGTGCCTCCCGTCCCCTCGCGCAGCTCTTCCGGAGACTCGCGCCATGCCCGGCTTAGACGATCCGAGGATCGATCGCGCCACGGCCCCCCTGCCGGCGGACGCACCGGATCCGGCGGCGTTCCCGTACGAGCCCGACTACGACGCGCTCGCGGCTGAGATTGGCAAGCTTGAGCGAAGCGGCCCCGCCTCCGTGGAGTGGCGGACCATTGTCGCATCTGCACAGGACATCCTGGCAAACCGCTCGAAGAACCTCTCGGTCGCGACCTGGCTCGCGCTCGCCCTCGCGCACACTGAAGCTGTGGACGGCCTTGCCGTCGGGGTCGCGATCGTTCGCGGGCTTGTCGAGAATTCCTGGGATGTTCTCTTCCCAAAAAGGCCGCGTGCCCGCGCGGGTGCGTTCGAGTGGATGATCAGCCGCCTCGCCCGCGAGGTGCCGGCTGAGCCCCTACCCGGAACCGGCCCGGCCTCTCTTGCTGCCCTCGACGAGCTCGCGGCCCTGGAAAACCTTGTGAGCGAAAAGCTGCCGGACCTTTCGGTCTCGTTCGGCGAAGTTTTGCGTCCGCTGCAGAAGCTCGCCGAGGCCGAGCGGCGCGCCGCGGCCGAAGCCGAGCAGCGCAAGGCGACGGCGGCGGCGGCATCCGCCCCAGGCCAGTCCGCCTCAATCCAATCCGGGCCCGCCGAGTCAGCCTCAGCTGCGTCTGCCCCGGCGCCCGCGATGGCGTTCGCAGCCCCGGGCGCTGACACCGAACGCGTGCTCTCCGTGCTGAGAGAGGCGGTGCGGACGCAGGCCCTGCAGCTAATGGAAGCGAACCCTTTCGAGCCGCGTGCCTTCCGTTTGCTCCGAGCAGTCACCTGGCTCGGCATCACCGAGCTTCCCCCGGTGCAGAACGGCCGCACCGCGCTCATGCCGCCCCCCGACACACGCCTCAGCGAGTTCGAGGCCATGCGCAGTGTCGGCAACCAGAAGGACCTCGTGCTCGCACTCGAGCATTTCTGTTCCGGCTCAGGCCTCTTCTGGCTGAATGGACAGCGCCTCGCGGCGAACGCGCTCACCACGCTCGGCCCCGCTGCTTTGGAATGCGCGCGGGAGGTGGCCGCGGGCACGGCTTCTCTGCTCGAGCGCCTGCCCGGGCTCTCCGAACTCTCGTTCTCGGACGGCACGCCCTTCGCGGACGGCACAACCCGCGCCTGGATCGAAACGAGCGTTCTCGCCAGGCCGGAAACACGCGCGCAAGGCGGCACCACACCCGACCTGCCATGGCAGGCCGCACTTGCCGCCGCACGGCAGAAAATGGCCGACGGGCAGGAAAGGGACGCGCTCGCGCTGTTGAGCGAAGGTGTATCGGCCGCCCCGAGCGGTCGCGCCCGCTTTCACTGGCGCCTCGGTGCGGCGCGGCTCTGCCTTGAGAACGGCACGGCGATCGTCGCCCTTCCACTTCTCCAGCATCTCGGGCGTCTGATCGACGCGCACGGCCTCGACGAATGGGAACCGCAGCTCGCCGCGGAGGCGGCCTCCCTGCTCCATCGTTGCGCGGCCATGCCCGAGATCGCAAAGACCATCCCCGACGCGGAGCGGGAGGACATCATCCGCGCCGCCTTCGCCCGCATCGCGCGGGCGGATCCGCTACAGGCAGCGGCGGCGGCAAAAGCCGTACGTGCCTGACATCCATAGCACAATCAGTAAGGAGATGTGACATGGCCAAAGACGCTTCGGTCGCACCAAAAGAAAGAGTGAACATCCGCTACAGGCCGGCCACCGGTGACGCCCGCGAAGAAGTGGAGCTGCCGCACAAGCTGCTGGTCCTCGGCGACTTCACGCACCGCGCGGACGAAACCGCGCTCGGTGAGCGGCGCCGCGTCCGGGTCGACAAGGACACCTTCAACGACGTCATGCGGAGCGAGAACCTCGCGCTCGATCTGAAGGTGCCGAACAAGCTGTCGGATGATGCCGACGCCGGCGATCTTGCCGTCAGTCTCAAGGTCGGCACGCTCAAGGACTTCGAGCCCGAGCAGGTCGCCAAGCAGATTCCGGAGATGAGCAAGCTTCTCGAGCTCAGAACCGCCCTCGTCTCGCTCAAGGGACCGCTCGGCAATCTTCCGAGCTTCCGCAGGGCGATCGAGCGCATCCTCGCGGACGCCGAATTGCGCAGGAAACTCGAGGCAGAGATCACCGCACAGCCGTCCGCCTGACGGAACGCAACCCCCTACCGCGAAAGGCCATTGCCATGTCCGAAACCACTGCCCAGCCGGCGACTGGCAGTCAGGCGACAGAACAATCTCAATCCCTGCTCGACCAGGTTCTCTCCGAAACCAAGATCACCCCGCGCGACGAAGGCTATGATGAAGCCCGTCGCGGCATCGCCGCCTTCCTCACCGAACTCGTCAAGCCGGTGCATGAAGGCGAGAAGGTGCAGGCCTCGGCGATCGACCGAATGATTGCGGCGATCGACCAGACGATGACCAGCCAGCTCAACGAGGTGCTGCACAATGCCGAGTTCCAGGCCATGGAATCCGGCTGGCGCAGTCTCAAGTTTCTCGTTGACCGCACGGATTTCCGGCAGAACATCAAGATCGAGATGTTGAACGTCTCGAAGGATGACTTGCTGGCCGACTTCGAGGATGCGCCGGAAATCGTCAAGTCTGGCCTCTACAAGCACGCTTATGTCGACGAGTACGGGCAGTTCGGAGGCCAGCCCTTCGCGGCCATGATCACCAATTACCAGTTCAGTCCCGGCGCGCAGGATGTCAAGCTTATGCAAGACATGGCCGCCGTCAGCGCGATGGCCCACGCGCCGACAATTGCCGCCGCTTCGCCAGAGTTCTTCGGCGTGGACCACTTCGAGCAGCTGCCCAACCTGAAGGACCTCCAGGCAATCTTCGAGGGACCGAAATACGCGAAATGGAATTCCTTCCGCGAGAGCGAGGACAGCCGCTACTTCGGCCTCGCGATGCCGCGCTTCCTTCTCCGCCTTCCTTATGGAAAGGATACCGTGCCGGTGAAGGCCTTCGAGTTTGAGGAGCGGCCGGACGGCGGCACCGACAACTATCTCTGGGGCAACGCCTCGTTCGCGTTCGCGACCCGCCTCAATGACAGCTTCGCCAAATACCGGTGGACTCCGAACATCATCGGCCCGCAGAGCGGCGGCGCAGTCGAGGATCTGCCGCTGCATTTTTTCGAGGCGATGGGGCAGACAGCGACAAAGATTCCAACCGAAACGCTGATCTCGGACCGCAGGGAGTACGAGCTCGCCGACCAGGGCTTCATCGCGCTCACCATGCGCAAGGGCAGCGACAATGCCGCCTTCTTCTCTGCCAACTCTGTCCAGAAGCCGAAATTCTTCGGCAACAACCCGGAGGGCAAGCAGGCGGAGCTCAACTACAAGCTCGGCACGCAGCTTCCCTATATGTTCATCGTCGACCGCCTCGCGCACTACATCAAGGTGCTGCAGCGCGAGAACATCGGCAGCTGGAAGTCATCCTCAGAATTGCGGACGGAGCTCAACAACTGGATCCGGCAGTACGTGTCGGACCAGGAAAACCCGTCGGCGGATGTGCGCAGCCGCCGCCCGCTCCGCAAGGCGTCGATCGATGTTTCCGACGTGGAAGGCGAACCTGGCTGGTACCGCGTCTCGATGATGGTGCAGCCGCACTTCAAGTACATGGGCGCGGATTTCACGCTTTCGCTCATCGGCAAGCTCGACAAGGCTTGAGAGAGAACGACCCGCTGCAGGGGATCGTGCGCTATCCCCTGTACGCTTCGTGAACGGAAGGTCGTCGTGACGGTAATCACGCCATCCCAGGGCACCCCGCTGGAAGCGGCCGCCGCGCTCTTCGCGCTGGTGAGCGGCATGGCTGCAGAGCGGAACCGGACGCTCCTCGCCGAGAAATGCCTCGATGCCGCCCGCCGGATCGCCGGCGCCTGCAGTGGCGTACTTTATGCGCTCGATCGCACCGGACAGGAGCTGGTTCCGGTGGCCGGGCAGCCGCACGCCATCATCGCGGCCTCGCCGCGCTCCCTCCCGTTCTACGCCCACGGTGAGCCGAACATGGCGGACCCGCGGACCTGGTGCGCCTTCACCGGCCGTGCGGTCGTGATCGACAACGTACGGACGATGCACGGCTTCAACGGCCACGCGATTCGCGAACGGGACCGCGCCGCCGGCATCAAGACCGGCTCACTCATCGCCTGTCCTCTCAGGAGCAACGAAGAAAGAACCGTCGGCGTCCTCGAGCTCTGTGACTTCTGCGACGAGGAGAGCGGGCGGCTCAGCGGCGCCTCGCTCGAGAAAATGGTGCCGATGCTGCAGGCCTTCGCCTATCAGGCAGCTGTGATCATCGCGACCAACCAGCTGATAGAGCGGAACGAGGAGCTTCTGGCCGAGCTCGCCGAGAACAACCGGGACCTGCTCTCGGAGAATCGCCGCCTGCGGCAGGATGCGGTCACCGCAGTCTCCACGGCGACGGGCGTCGCGACGCGGAGCCCGGCGATGGAGAAGGTTCTGAACCTGGTCGGCAAGGTCGCAGACAGCACGCTTCCGGTCCTCCTTCTCGGCGAGACCGGCACCGGTAAGGAGGTGGTTGCGCGCCTGCTCCATGCCGCTGGCCCGCGCCGCAACGGGCCCTTCGTTGCGCAGAACTGCGCAGCCTTGCCGGGTCATCTCCTCGAGAGCGAGCTCTTCGGATACCGCAGGGGCGCCTTCACCGGCGCCATGCACGACAAGAAGGGTCTCTTCGAAGTCGCGGCCGACGGCACGCTCTTTCTCGACGAGATCGGCGACATGCCGCCCGAGCTGCAAACAAAGCTGCTCCGTGTCCTACAGGATGGCGAGGTGCGGCCTCTCGGTGCGACACAGGGCCGCAAGTCCGACGCACGGATCGTCGTGGCGACGAACGTTGATCTCCGGGCCCGCGTCGCCCGGGGCGAGTTCCGCGAGGATCTCTTCTACCGCATAGCCGTGTTTCCGATTGCGCTGCCCCCGCTCCGCGAACGACGCCAGGACATCGTCGCGCTCGCACAGCATTTTCTCGCCTCTTCGAAGGATGCGTGTGCCAAGGACATCAAGGGACTGACGAGGGCGGCCGCGAGCGCGCTCGAGCGTTATGCGTTCCCCGGTAATGTGCGGGAACTCAAGAACATCATGGCGCGTGCCGTCATCCTCTGTCCTCCCGGCCGCACGATCGATGTTGCGGAGCTGCCGGGGGAAATCGTGGACGGGGTGGCTGAAGCGTCCACGCGTACGGTCTCGGAGGGCCCGTCGAAGTCCGACCGTCTGCGCGAAACCATGCGCCACCACGAGGCCGTCGCCATCATGGAGGCGCTCACCGCCAACAACGGCAATCGCACGCGCGCAGCGGTCGCACTCGGGGTTTCGCGCCGTGCGCTGCAGGAGAAGATCACGCGCTACGGGCTCGGTCGCAGGGAGAAGGCGGAGGGAGGCGCGCTGTGCATCGCATCGTGACAGCGCTCGCCCTGTTGCTTCTGCTCTACGCTGCGCTGCCGCTTACGGCGTGTGCGGACGGTCTTGAGACGCAGGCCGCCGCCGGCAACGAGACCGCGCTTGTTGCCCTCGCAAGCCGCCTCGAGCTCGGCATCGGCGGATCGGCGGATCCCGCACGCGCGATGGCGCTCTTCTGCCGCGCCGCCCGGCTCGGGGAACGTGGTGCCGTGCTGCACATCGCGGACTGGCTCCTCGTCGACGGTGCGCCCGATTATAACCCGCATCTCGCGGCGCAGTGGCTCCATCGCCTCCAGCGCGCCGAGCGTGGTGCCCCGCAGATCGGCCCGCCGCCACGCTGCCCCTCGGCAGCGTCCACAGGGCTTCCGTCGATGGCCGTCGCGCTGCGCCGGCTTATCGAGCGTCTTGCGCTCGAGTACAGGCTTGACCCTGATCTCGCTAAGGCGGTCGTCGAGGTTGAATCGAATTATGACGTGGATGCCGTCTCGCCTAAAGGTGCCGCCGGGCTGATGCAGCTCATGCCGGCGAGCGCCGATGCGCTTGCTGTGACGAACAGCATGGACGCAGAGCAGAACCTGCGCGGCGGCATGCGCACGCTTGCCGCGCTGATCGGGCGCTACCATGGCGATCTCAGTCTTGCACTGGCCGCCTACAACGCGGGCGAAGTGCCGGTCGATTCCTGCCGATGTGTTCCCGCCATTCCGGAGACCCTTCACTATGTGAACCGGGTTCTCGCGATGTTTCGCAGTGCAGAGGACCGCGCGGCCCGCGCCCTGGTGGAGGGCACGACGACACCGACGGCGCGTCTGAGGATGCTCGCTGCAGAGGGACGATGAGAAGGATCCGGTCAAGGGAGGTGCGGAATGGCTGAGTTTCTGACATCGCAATGTCTGCTCAAATGCACGTTCGGCAGTGCGCCGGCGCCCTTTCAGTCGCTGCCGATACCGGGCGTGCCGGTCTTCATGGAGTCGCTCATCGGGGCAACGATCATGGGCGTCGCCCCCGTCGTGAACATTCCGACCTTCGCCATGTGCTCGAGCATGGCCAACCCGC
>JASHVB010000756.1 GCA_030039695.1 Acetobacteraceae bacterium | reverse complement strand
GCTTCGCCGCGGCCGCCCTGTCAGGTGAGGAAAACGCCGACGAGATGCGTATGAAGGATGGACTCGTGCAATTCGCCTCGAATCACGCGGGCGGCATCCTCGGGGGTATATCGACCGGCCAGCCCGTCGTCGCGCGCTTCGCGGTGAAACCGACGAGCTCGATTCTGACGCCGCGGCAGACGGTGGATCGTACCGGGGCTGACACCGAGATCAGCACCAAGGGACGGCACGACCCCTGCGTCGGCATCCGCGCAGTGCCGGTCGGCGAGGCGATGGTGGCCTGTGTGCTCGCCGACCACCTGCTCCGCCATCGCGCACAGAACCCCAACGCGCCGGAGCTTGCGCGGCTGCCGAGGAACTAGTGCACACCGCTTCGGACTGATCCCGTTTCGAGTCGGACGCCAAGCATCGGCGCCCACCTGCCATCGATGACGCCAATGCGCCGGGAGCGCAGGTTCCCCTCCTCGAAGGGACGGTGCCGTGTTCCGCGCTCCTGAGGGCGCCGCGCGCCGGCGCCCGCCCGCGCGAACATCGCTTAGGTGCTCATGCCTTGCAATGACGGGAGCCGTAGACTGGCCTCTGCCATCCGCTCGGGGATGATCTCCGGCCGCCCCTGGCGTCCCAGGACTGATCGCAAAGGCATCCCTCCCCGCGATCGGTCGCCGTGTTGTGTACGCCCTCGGGGCCGCACGGCCCCCATCGCGGCGCCGACGCCAGCGGTACTGTCGGCAGTGTGATGGCACCCCAGCGGACAGCAACTCGTTAACGAGCTCCGCCGCATAGTGCCGCCGCCCGATCGTTGCCATGTTTGGCCGCCAGCGTGTCGCCGTTGCTGGAGATGCCGACCGATGATCGACCACGAGTACGCTCGCAAGCTGGAAGAGCTCGACCGGCTGCTGAATGACCCAGACGTTCCCATGGACCCATCGCGCGTTTGGTCGCTTCTCGCCGATCTGTCGTTGCACGAGGGGTCCGCCAGCTCTGCGCACGAGGTGCGGTTTACCATCGGGGTGGCACAGACGGCGCAGCCGAAAGTCCCGCCGGGCCAGGTACCGCAACATACGCGTCCCCCGCCCGGATGACCCGGTGATGCGCCGGTCGGGTCAAAGTACCGATGCTGCCATTGTCCACCCGGTGGCGGGATTTCGACAGCCGGCTCGAAGCCTCAGGCGACCGTTATGGCGCCGTACCAGGCACCGTAAGCACAGGCGGTTTGACTCGCTTTGCTCCTCGCACTCGCCGGGTTGACCGTCGCCGACGCGCGTAGCATTTCCAGCAGGTCGATCGTCGTGGCGTGTTCCGAGCCGCGCGCTAGCTCACGCGCCCGAACCCCTGTGAAGAGGCGCGTCAGACCTCGCCGGCTTGCCGCGTTGGGCTGCAGCAGAGCGGTCACTGCTTCCGGGTTGCGCAGCGTGATCGTACGCTGCGGGTTGGGTAGTTTGATTCCGTGCGTCAGGTTCGTCACCATGGATTGTTCGGACTGGGCGACAAACTGTCCGGAGCGCGGGTGACGGCGGTGCAGGTATCGCCGTCGAATAGTCTGAGCGAATGGGGGGAAAACTATCGCGGGCAAACCCGCATCAGCCGCCGGGTTGAGGTGGGGGCGGCAGAATAATCGCAAAGTCCGCCTCTTACGCACTAGAGGGCGAGATGCGTAGCGTCAACGGAGAGGGGCCTAACGCAGAGAGTTTGCGTACCGATCGTGCTTCACCCGGCGCCGTGGGCCAACCTCTCCCGCAGGCAGCGGGAGAGGTGTGCTGCACCTCCTATCATGCCAATACCGCGTCGCGCGCGGCTCGGACACTACCGGAAGAAACGCCCGTCGCCCTGACTTACGCTCGCACCACGCACGCGGTCATGCTCGCGACCCCGGCCGACCTGGAAGACTTCGCGATCGGCTTCAGCCTGACCGAAGGCATCATCCATCGTCCCGACGAGATCAAAGACCTCGACATCGTCCCGGTGGAAGAAGGCGTCGAGGTCCGCATGTGGCTCGCCCCCGAGCGCATGGACCAACTCTCTGTCCGCCAGCGCCGCCTCGCCGGACCCAGCGGCTGCGGGCTGTGCGGCCTGGAAAGCCTCGCCGATGCGATCCGCAAACCGCCGCGCGTCGCTACAGATCCGCGCATCCACCCGACAACAATCACCGCGGCGATCGCCGCGCTACCCGTCGGCCAGCACCTAAACCAGCAGACGCACGCGGTACACGCTGCCGCCTTCTGGCACCCAACCCGGGGCATCGTCGCGCTACGCGAGGACGTTGGCCGCCACAACGCCGTCGACAAACTCGCGGGCGCCCTGGCCCGCGCCGACGTCAGTGCTGCTGACGGCGTGCTGCTGCTTTCCAGCCGCGTCTCCGTCGAGCTGGTGCAGAAGGCGGCGATAATCGGCGCTCCGATCGTGGTCGCAGTGTCGGCGCCGACCGCACTCGCGCTTCGCATGGCAGACGTGGCAAGCATCACGTTGGTCGGCATCGCCCGCGGCGATGAGTTCGAGGTCTTCACCCACCCGTCACGGATCACCCCGCAAACGACCCGGCACGTGGCCTGAAAAGCCGGCCTACATGGCAAACCACATTCCCAGGTTCTTCGGTTGTCATGCGCACGATCAGGCCATGGTGTCGATTGCCGAACAAATGGCGAAGTTCTGGAACCCACGCACGCGTCCCTGACATGCTCGCGCACCACGACGAGGTGCAGCCCGACCCCAGCGCGTAGCAGTTGATCGAATAGGCGAATCACATATAGTTGCGGGTTCTGCCAGGTGTCGCCTGGAGAAACAGCAATGATCAATAATCAGGGGGGCTAGTCCATGAGTTCGACCACGATGCCGCAGCGCAGCGGCGGGCGTTCAAACGGCTGGCTGAGTCGCGAGCGAACCATTGCAGGTGTTGGCTTCAGCCGCTGGATGGTGCCACCGGCCGCGCTGTGCGTGCATTTGTGCATCGGCCAAGCCTACGCCTTCAGCGTCTTCAATCTGCCGATGACCAAACTGATTGGCATCACTCGATCAGCGCCAGCCGATTGGAAACTGACCGAACTGGGCTGGATCTTCTCGCTTGCCATCTTCTTCCTGGGCGTTTCCGCCGCGGTGTTGGGCCGTTGGGTCGAGGAAGGCGGACCGCGCCGCGCCATGGTCACCGCGGCGCTGTGCTGGGCCGGGGGCTTCTTCGTCTCAGCCGTGGGCGTTTGGGCGCACAATATATGGTTGATCTATCTCGGCTACGGCGTGTTGGGCGGCTGCGGTTTGGGCATCGGCTACATCTCACCCGTTTCGACGCTGATCAAATGGTTTCCCGACCGTCCGGGCATGGCAACCGGCATGGCCATCATGGGATTCGGCGGTGGCGCCTTCATCGCTTCGCCGCTGTCGGTCTTTCTCATGCAGCGCTTCTCTACCCCGACACATGTCGGCGTCGCAGAAACCTTCGTCGCACTCGGTGTGATCTATTTCTGCGCCATGATGGTCGGCGCATTCATTGTGCGCCTGCCCCCGCCAGGCTGGGCACCTGCCGGCTACATCGCGCCGACAGGCCCGCAGAAGCTGATCACGACACGCAACGTGTTCGTCTACCAAGCGCTGAAGACGCCTCAGTTCTGGCTGATCTGGTGGGTACTGTGCCTGAATGTGACCGCGGGCATCGGCGTGCTAGGCCAGGCTTCCGCCATGAGTCAGGAGATGTTCCCTGGCCGCGTCACCGTTGTCGCCGCTGCCGGATTCGTCGGCCTAATGAGCTTGTTCAACATGGGCGGACGATTCTTCTGGGCATCCGTGTCGGACTTCATTGGCCGTAAGAACACTTATTTTGTGTTCTTTGCACTCGGCTTCGTCCTCTACGCCACCGT
>JASHVB010000090.1 GCA_030039695.1 Acetobacteraceae bacterium | reverse complement strand
AATGGCCGGCACCAAACCCGGCGACAATGGCAGGAACAAGGCAAGATCACGGCGATGTGAAGGGATCAGCAGGCTGCCGGCCGTCGGCTCTCCGGCGCGACGGTCCGTGGCAGTTGCTGCGCTTCGGTGAACCAGCAGACCTCTCGCTGGGGGTCGGCCGCGCAGCGGACCCCGGACACCGTGCGCTTTGCATGAAATTGGGCGCTGGCAATGCAAGGACCCCGGCGAGCCATCCGACGTCTCGCTAAAGCGCGAATTGGCGCCCGGGCGATCGTGGCCGATCGCTGGTGTCCTTCGAGCAAGACCTGTTCTTGCTGGGGCGTCGTCAGGCAGACGCCGGCCTTGGCGGACAGGACGTTCCGCTGCGACAACTGTGGATTCGAGGCTGGGCGCGACGTCAACGCCGCCCTGAACCTCGCTCGACTGGCCGCAAGCTCTGCGGTGACAGCCTGAGGAGAGGCACGCTCTGGCGCGAGACGTCGGTCTGGCGTGAAACGAGCCTCCGTGAAGCCCGAAGAAAGCTCTGATCACCGTGAGGCCGCTGAATGGCCGCGAGCCCTCAAAGCCACGAGTGTATCGACGCCGCCTGGGCGCTGGTCTTGATCGCGGTGAAATCATCAAAGGTTTCAGAGCGGCTATTCGAACCGCGGATCCGCGTAATCGATGACCCGCACCTCGTCCGTCGCCGTATCCAGCACTGCACAACTCAGCTGACGCCCATTGCTCGGATCGCGCGCATCGCCCGCGGAGCCGGGATTGATCACCAGCACACGTCCGATCCGCCGCACGATCTGGGCGTGGGTGTGGCCGTACAGCACAAAATCAGCGTCCGCCTCGGCAAAGCGCGCCAGTCTCGCGCTGTGGGGAAACACGTACTCGCCACGCGGTTCCCATGGCGTGGAGTGTACCATCATCAGCGTCTTGTTGCCGAACTGCAACACGCGCCGGTGCGGCTGATCCGCGAGATACGCCATAAGCGACGTATCCAGCCCGGCCCGTTTGCGCGCGCGGGCACCGGCTGGAGAATAGAATACCTCCTCGTGGTTGCCCTGAATGATGAGCGCGCCGCGCTGCTTGAGCAACGCCACAACGGCGTTGGAAAACTGGTATTCGTAGATGCAGTCGCCGAGGCACAACACTTCATCCACGTCGCCCATGGCGTCGAACGCCAGTTGTAATCCCACGGCATTGCTGTGGATGTCGGAAACGATGCCGAGTTTCACGCGGACCTTCCGGCGGTGGCACGGCGACGCAGCAGGTACCGCTGGCGGCCCTCGAGCACCAGTTCGCCGCGCTGGTTATGCACCGTGCTGCGCAGGCCGACGACGCCCGTGGTGCGGTTCGGGGCGGTCTCGTCTACTTCCAACGCTGCGTACAACGTGTCGCCGGCAAATACCGGCTTCAGAAAGCGGCTCGATTGTTCCAGGAAGCCGATCAGCGAGTCCTCCGTCATGAATGGAAACACACCGGCACCGGCGGCGGTCTGAATCAGCGTCTGGAAACCGTGCGCCAGCATGCCCGGCATGCCGTGCGCGCGGCAGTACTCGACGCTGTAATGCACCGGATGGTTGTCGCCGCTCGCGGCCTGGAACGCGAGGAACACCGCGTCCGTCATCGTTCGGCTGGGTAAAACGAAGCGTTCGCCGACCTGGAAATCGTCGAAGTACCGTTGCGCCGCGACCACGCGATGAGCGGCTGGATCGAACGCGCTCATGGTCGTGCCCGCCCACACTGTCGTTGCGCGTGCCCCAACCAACCTCTCGGCTGAGCCGCCCTGGACGAGACGGCCGCAGCCGGAGCGGGGTCGCTTTCTCCTGTTGCGGGAGCGGATCGGGGAGGGGGCAGGCTTGAGGATCTTACCGCTTCCAGTGTTCCCATTTCCCAAGGGAAGGGGGAACCAGCGCTTCGGCTGCGGTGTCTCATCCCGGCGCAGGCGGGCTGCGAGCGGTGGCGAAGCCGCAATGACGAACGGACGCTCACACCGCACCGGCACTGTGCATGGCGGTGATCTCCGACTCGCCATATCCCAGCTCGCGCAGCAGCTCGTCGGTGTGCTGCCCGAGCGCCGGGATGTCCCCCATCACCGCTTCCTCGTCCGCGAATGCGAACGGTGGCAGCAGTGCACGGATTGGGCCGTTTGGCGTATCCACCTCGCGCCATTTGTCACGTGCGGCAAACTGCACATGATGCCATACGTCAATCGACTGGTTTAGCCGCCCGTTGGCGATGCCGGCCTCGTCCAGCACCGCCACAACTTCCATCGACGTCATCTGCGCGAAATGATCCTCGATCAGCGAGGTCACCTCCTCACGGTGCTCGCGCCGAGCGCTCATCGTGGAGAAACGCGGGTCGCTCGCCACCTCCGGCCGATGCAGCACCTTGTCGCAGAACACCTTCCATTCGCGCTCGTTTTGCAGGCCGAAGATGACCTCGCCGTCCATTGTGCGGTGCTTGCCGTACGGCACCAACAACGGATGCCCGCTCGGATCGCGCGGTTGCGGCGAGTTCGCGTAGGCGGCGCGATACACCGGCGCGGTCATCCACTCACCGAGCGCGTCGAGCATGGCAATCTTGACATTCGCCCCCTCGCCGGTCCGGGAGCGGCGGAGCAGCGCGGACAGGATGCCGGTGAGCGCATACATGCCGGTGGCTATGTCCGCCGCGGAGATACCGACGCGTGATGGGGTCTCCGGCGTGCCGGTGACGCTGATCAGTCCGGATTCCGCCTGGATCAACAGATCGTAGGCTTTCTTCTCTGCCATGGGGCCTGATTCGCCGTAGCCGGAGATGTCGCAGACGACCAGTTTCGGATGTCGCGGCTTCAACGCTTCGTACGACAGCCCGAGCCGCGCGGCCGCGCCGGGGGCGAGGTTCTGCAGCAGCACGTCGGCTCCATCGAGCAATCGCGCCAGGACAACCTTCGCGTCCCCGTGCTTCAGATCCA
>JASHVB010000755.1 GCA_030039695.1 Acetobacteraceae bacterium | reverse complement strand
GGCAACGGAGGCAACCGCAGGCAGATGGATCCAGCGACAGAGTAGCGAGACCTCAGTCTGACGAGTCCATCGGTTGGGTCGGTGTCTCTGTTGAGCATGGGCCCAAGGCAACGGCAGACCCATTGAAGATGTGGGAGGCGCCGTCGTCGTGCGACCACCGCTTCTCAGGCGGCGGGTTGAGCAGCACGATGGTGGTCGTGCGGCCACAGCGCAGCGGATCGAAGCCCGTCCTGGGTACGCAAACCAGGGTACCGGGCGTGGCGATAGGCGCCGGCCCCATCATCCAGGAAATCCAGTCTATTGATGTCCCCGACAGGTTTCAGATGTGAAGTGCACCCGCCACGGCCGCCGCCTGCATGGACTCGGTAGGGTGCCGCATCGCGAATCGACCGCGGCAGCCTTACGTCTTGCCGGGCTCCGGTGCTTCGAGTTGCGTGGCTCGCGCTTCCAGCTCCGCCACATACTCCATCAGACGGGCCACATCCTCATTGTTGGATAACGTGCGAGCCAGCGATCGCGCCCGTAGCGCGCGCCTCCACAGCTCACCAGCAGTCTCGGGTTGTTTGGACATTTCCCCGCTCGAGGTCCTGTGAGGAGATTACCACGGCAGGCAGCCGGCAGTAATCACGTACTTGGGAAAAGGAGCCTGACAGATCGTCCACTGGCGGCCTCACGATGTGTCTCGCCGATCGGCCAGCACACAAGGCCGGGAACGTCTCCGTCTGCCGCACCGTCACCGTCATACCGCTCGGCACGCCGAAGACATTGAGCTTGAGGTCTACGCCGGAGCCCGGTGCCGCCTCGCCCGCGTGGAATTCAAGCCGTGTCATCCCGCCGCCATAGCGCACGAGCCTCGGCGGGATCATGACCTAGATCAATACCCGCATCGGTGCTCGCGCCATTGAGTCCGGCATGATGATTGCGGTACAGCACCGATGTAGCTGGCGGACGAGATCGCGCAGATCGCGCGCACCAGCGGCGATCCCGTGACCGGGGCACGGTTGATGGCGTTGGCTCGCCGCTTGCTAGTCCAGCCCTGACTGGCCCCGGATGAGGCAGGTGGCGACGAATCGCCTAGCTGCCTCGTGTCCGAACCCGCCTGAAAGCGCCGGCCGAGGCAGCCTCAGTCCGGCCATCCGCACTCGCTGCGGCGGAAGGTCACTCGATTGTCCGGCAGCGACGAACTACGGGACGATGAGCATGTGCGAGATGGCAGCGGCAGCGATAAGCCGTGCGCCGAGGAGAATCATCAAGCTGGTTCAATCTGGCCGCATCGCTACCTCGGCATCCGTGCGACAACAAAGAGGTGCAGCAATGACCTGTTTGGATGGGGCATGGTTCTTTGTTCAACGCATCTGCAGTTCGCGCAATGGCCATGTCGTCACCACTGCGGTGCTTGGCAAATCATCCCCGACCGCACAAACCGTAATCCAAGCGGACCTACAACCGAAGCACTGATGGCGCGGCCCTCGGCAACGATCATCCAGCGGGGAATGAAAACATTCCCGGCAACCGACATAAACTTCGCCGCTGAGCGTTGGAGCTCTGTCGATGCCAATACGCAACGGGCAATTGTGCGGCTATTGCCGCTCCTGCAAGTACCTCTGGCGCGGCTTCTGGTCGTCGCGGGAGACATATTGGCCGGTAGACGACGAGACAGCCCCCACAGGGAGCACGACTCTTTGGCGCGCTCCGGATAAGTTGGGGCAAGCATTGTGCATACCTTCTCGGTGTTGAAAATTCTTTCGCTTTGCGCTTCAGACTGATTGTGTTGCTGGACGTAGGCCGCGATCTGCGAGATCAGTGTCTTGCGGGCGCGAAGGTGTCTGTCGAGGCGCTGACCGCCGAGGATGTCGATGTCGAGCTCAGCCATATTGGTCGATGGGCGTACACGAGCGCGAAATGGTTCATGGTGCCATTTCGACGATACCCGCAATCGTAGGACCGAGACCGCGAGGGACCACACCATGGACGAATCAGTGCCGCAACGCATTTTCGTCCGTTCCGGCCGGTCGAAAGAGGAATTGCGTCGTACGATTGACGGTTGAAATCAAGTGACACGGGCAATAGATTACCATGTGCAACCGTGTGTTCGATTAAATTGGGGTGATCTGCATGCCAGCGCCTGTGGTCGTCGTTCATCAGCAACCCGACACGCGACAAATGCTGGTGTCGACTGTGCGCGCCGTAGGATACGAAGTCGCCGGATTTGCTGACCCACTCAAAGCCCTTGATGCGATCGAATCGGGTTCGCGTGCTCGGGTGCTCGTCACACGGCTGGATTTTGGCCCGGGTAAGCTGAACGGCATCGCGCTCGCCCGCATGCTTCGGCACAAAGGACTCGGCGTGCAGGTAGTCTTCGTCGGGCGAGAGGAGAATGCCCGATATCTGGACAGCACCGAGGCGTTCGTGCCACATCCGGTTGATCCGAAGGCCGTGGCAGATGCGGTCCGCCGCGCGCTCGTCGCATCTGATCAAGGCAAACCGCTCTGACGTCCGAGGCTGCCGTCATGAAACCTGCCTGCCACGCAGAAGCCTGTTTGAGATCCCCGGATGTGTGGCGAGATTGCCGTGGGTCCGAGTGAGATCTATCGGGTGACGCAGGAATGGCGGGCGCTGTGTTACATCTGATTGGTGCCGGAGCGCCAACTGTCGCTCACCGAATGGTTCTGGCGAGCAGAAGACGGCTGCTGACCGCAGCGGTGCGCCGCGTCACGCACGTATCACATCTGTCATCTTCCGTTGCGCACGCCGTCTGTCCCCAATTCAGGGGACAAGCTGGTGGATAAGGCTGTGGAAATCTGCAATTCCAGCGGCGGCAGAGACGCATCGGTCAGGCATGTCACGAGATTTAGCTCGGCCTTACAACGTATGGGTCGACCGGGAGTAGTGACGGTCCAAAGCAGACAACCGGTTGTTAAATCGTGGTGACTTCGGTCGAGTCGAGAGGCATCGCGCTCGGCACTCCCACGCGTTGCCTGGCGCGTGCCCCCCTGTGGCTGGGGAGAGAGGCGATCTGGGTTGTTCGCATCCAGTGAGCACGGGCCGCATGACCACATTCCCCGCCTTCACGTGTGCTCATTGCAGCGACAGCCAGGTCGTCGTCAGTGTACCGAAATGGATGGACTTCATGAGGCGTCGATAAATTTCCCCTCGGTCCAAGGACTTCGTGACGCTGATAGCAACGTCAATCCCCAGGCCTGCGAGCTCTTTCAACATGCTCAGCAGATTGAGCTGGCCAGACTCCGTGCGCGACGTCACGCCGCCAGTGAGGTCTACGCGTGAGGGAGAGGCGACCCTACGGGAACATCGGCAGAGCCAGCACCGGTAAACATACCGGTGCCGAGAGTCTGGCACCTGGATTGTCACAAGAGAGCTGCGCGCAGGCTCTGCCCGGTTACCACCGATGGCCAAGTGCCGTTGATTGATCGCGAGAGACAAACACGGCGCGAAGTCTTGCCAGAAATTGTCAATTAGTATTTGCTCGCGCAGCAACGCCGGGTGGCCAACCACGGCTCTTTCTGCTCGGCTAGTTCTGCTGCGTGAGCTGCGCGGATCAGCAGCAGGCGACGTTCATACGCATTGATCCCTGAAGTTCTCGCCTCGTGCCTGAGTTCGCGAGCGAGCCGGCGTAACGCGGGGGCAGGCATGTTGTTGAGTTCGTCGGCGAGCATCATGCTGGCTGGTATATCGTGCCACGTACCGGCAAATATGTGAGATACCTCACAGTTTCTGTGCTGGCCATATCTAATGCGCAATAAGCCAGGATTTGCCCTCATGCAAAAGTCGGGAAGCAGCGACCCTGCCCTGACAACGTCCGGGTCGCACGTCAATGAGCGTTTGATATCCTCCGGAGATAAGCCGAGCTTTCTGAGGTTGCTGTCGAGGGTATCGGTCTCGGCCCGGACAGTCGCATTATATTGGTTGGCCTTCATGGCAGAGCAACGCGCCGTCAGCGATGTCCGCCACCACCCCCCGCATGGCCGCCGCCACCACCACCACCACCACGCCCGCCACCAAATCCGCCACCACGCGGCGCCGACGGTATGGAGGGGATCGCCCGGGAGCTCGGGGCAGCCCTGAAAGCGTGCGGTCCCGGGCCGCCCCGATAGGCGAACCCACCGCCATAATGCCCGTAGGGACGCGCGCCATAGAACGGAGCCACGTCGTAGGTGGGTCCCCAACTGCCATAGTCGAGGCCATAGGTGCTGTAATAATCGAGGCCGTAGCTGGGCCCGCCTCCGTAATATCCACCGCCGTCGACAACACAGCCGACCAGAACGATCAGCGACACGCCGGCCATCAGGAGCCGCTCGGGCAGGCGCGCGAGCGAGGTCATCGCGGCGACACCGTGTTGGTCTCGCGCGCCGGCCATTCGAGCAAGCCGAACGCGGCGCCAGCGGGGTCGGCGATCAGCGCCACCTTGCCGCCCTGGCGGTCCTCGTGCGGCGCGACCAGCACTCGGCCGCCGAGCGCCACGGCCCTCGCCGTCACCTTGGCCGCATCGTCGACGCGCACGTAGTTCAGCCAGGCGGGATGGGCGTGTGTACCGCTGGCCGGCAGGGCATTGATACTGGCGCGCGCATAGTTGTGGGACGCTAACAGCAGGTGCACCGCTCCTGATCTGGAAGGCAGTTCGAAGACGTCGTAGTTGAAGAGCGTCTGGTAGAAAGCGGCAGCCTCATTCGGATCGCTGGTGATCAACGAACTCCAGATCCATTCGCCGGGGTCTGCCAGGAAATCAGGCGGATCGCCGCTGCTTGAGGCCAGAATGGCAAAGACGGCCCCTTGCGGATCGGCCAGCACAGCCTCGCGGCCGCGATCGGGAAAGCTGCGCGGCCCAAATAACAGCCTTGCGCCGTGCTGCACTGCGAGCTTCTCCGTCGCATCGGCATCTTGCACCGCGAAGAAACTCAGCCACTCCGGCTGACGCTGCTCCCCGGGCGGGATCGCGCGCTGAAACATCCCGGCTACGGCGCGGCCATCGAGCAACGCCTCGGCGTATTTTGTACGACCCGCCTGTATGTCGCGGAAGGTCCAGCCGAACAGCCCACCATAGAACCGCTCGGCAGCCGCCAGATCCGGCGTAATCAACTCCACCAGGATCACTTTCCCGACAAGGGTCTCCTGGCTCGGTGGTGTGACGACCGGCGGCAGTTGCAGCGGCTGTGCAACCGCCGCGGGCGCAACCGCGATACCAACGAGCGCTGCGAGCAGGGTCCAGCTCAGTATGTGTCCAGCCCTGCTTGATCGGCGCTGGTCATGCATCGGCGTCTCTCCATGCCGTCTGGTAGTGGGCGCCTGAGCCGACGTTCCCAAAGTGCCACGGCTTTGCGGTATTTTGGTCATCTTCCGCTGCGAACACAATGGCATTGATAGGTCGCCAAGGGCGGGAACAGACACAGGCACGTACACGATTTCCTCAAAAGCGCGCGCCGACCCGGCGTGAATGTCGAAAGTCGAAGGAACCCGAGACAGCGAGGCTTGGACGATGCCCGCACGATGTCACCAACCGCTGACCAGCGCCGCGAGGCGGGCGAAGCTGTCGGACAGACGCCTCGCCTCGCGCTCGACGAGACGCGGCCGCATCTGCCTCCAGATCTGCTCGTCGGTGAGCAGCGAGTGATCGCCGATAGCGCCCCCATAGAACCGCCACTGCGACGCGACGAGGCTCTCCGTCGCCGCCGCGTCGGCTCTGGCCTCAACGCCCGCCGCTGGCATTGTCACGGCAACCAGGTCTGGCCGGATGCGCGGAGGCGGGGGGAGACTGGCGGCATGAAGCCGCCACCCGAGCCGCACGATGGTTATCGGTTTCCGGCCAAGATCATCAGCCACGTTGTCTGGCTGTACCACGTCTTCAGCCTCA
>JASHVB010000754.1 GCA_030039695.1 Acetobacteraceae bacterium | reverse complement strand
GCCTCGGCCAATGCGCGCAAGGCAAAGCGGCGCCTCGGCAGGCTGCATCGCCGCATCGCCGATATCCGCAAGGATGCGTTGCACCAGCTCACGACGGAGCTGACAAAGAGGTATGCCGTCATCGGCATCGAGGATCTGAACGTGCGCGGCATGGTGCGCAACCGGCACCTCGCCCGCGCCGTGTCAGACATGGGATTTTTCGAATTCCGTCGGCAATTGGAATACAAGGTGCGACGATATGGCGGGCGCATTGTCGTGGCCGATCGCTGGTATCCTTCGAGCAAGACCTGTTCTTGCTGCGGCGTCATCAAGGAGACGCTGGCCTTGGCGGAAAGGACGTTCCGCTGTGATCACTGTGATTTCGAGGTCGGGCGTGATCTGAACGCGGCCCGCAACCTCGCTGGCTTGGCCGCAAGTTCTGCGGTGTCCGCCTGTGGAGAGGCACGCTCTGGCGCGAACCGCAAGGCTCGCGTGAAACGAGCTTCCGTGAAGCAGGAACCAAAACCTGATCTGCCATTGGCAGCCTTGATGGCGCATGTCAGATTTCATGAGGTTTCGGAGAACGGGAGTGATGGCCACGATCGTGCTGGTTCACGGAGCTTACCAAGGCGGCTGGATCTGGACGCGGGTCAGCCCGATCCTGCGCGCCGGCGGGCACACGGTGTTTGCGCCGTCGCTGGACGGCTGTGCCGAGCGGAAGCATGCGCTCCGCCCCGGCATCACCACCGAGACCCACGCCGCCGAAATCGCCGACCTGCTGTGCTATGAAGACCTGCACGATGTCGTTCTGGTCGGCACCAGCTCTGGTGGCATGGTCGCTTGCCGGGCCGCGGAACTGGCGCGCGAGCGCATCGGCCGCATCGTGCTGGCGGATGCGCTAGCACTGATGACCGGCGAAACGATCGGCGGCATCGTCAACCGCGCCGCGCGCGTCACCACCGCGCTCACGACCGGCCCGTCGCCCGAGGACGCGCGGAACCGGATGTTCGCTTCGCTGGACCCCGCGACGCTGGAATGGGCGCTGGCGCGCTATACGCCGCACCCGATCGCGGCGATGGAACAGCCGGTGACGCTGGACCGTTTCTGGGTGCAGAACTGGAACGCCACTGTGATCTGGTGCAAGCGCAGCCAGAACCCGCCGCTCGCACATCAGCGCCGCGCCGCCGACACGCTGCAGGCGCGCTGGTTTGAACTCGACACCGGCCATTATCCGATGCTGACCACGCCTGAGGAATTATCGCGGCTAATCCTGACGCAATGACCGCGTCAACGCGTCTCCGGCGCGCCATTGCCGTCACGTGCGACGCGTTCCTCGCTTAACTGCGCGCGCTGCATTCCTTGCAAGATCGCATCGGCATCCTGACGAGCCTGCTCTGCGCGCGAGCCCCCGTTCAGAAATGCGCGTTCCGACGGGCTCTGGCCCAGGGTACAGGCGGCGACAACAATCGCGACGGCAACGGCAAGGAGGTAACGCATTGCGGGCCACTCGGTCTTCCAAAGGGCGCAGCATATCGCGAACCGGCCGGTATCGCCAACAAGTGACTCAGATCGCCGCGCTTTCGCCCCGGCGGCCTTCGCCATACTGTCGGGGCCAACCGGGAGGGAGCCGCCAGTCATGAGCATCATCGCGCTGGCCGGGGTCGAACTGGACCTGTGGGAAACCGGCAACGGGCGGCCGCTGATGTTCTTGCATGGCGCCGGCGGGTTTCGCGCGGACGACGAGTTCGTCGGCTTGCTGGGCCGTCATCGCCGCGTGATAGCGCCGTCGCACCCCGGATTCGGCGCATCATCGCTGCCAGACTGGATCGATCGTCCTGATGACATAGCGCATATTTATCTCTCGTTGCTGGACCGGCTCGGAGATGCACCGATCGACGTGATCGGGTGCTCGCTCGGCGGCTGGATCGCGGCGGAGCTGGCCTGCATGGTCCCGCAACGGTTCCGCAAGCTGGTGCTGGTGGGACCCCTCGGCGTGAAGCTGGGCAGTCGCGACACGCTGGACTTTCCGGATATCTTCGCGATGCCGGCCGCGGCGGTGGAGCGGCTGCTGTACCACGACCCGGATCGTCATCGCCCGGACATTGCGAAACTGACAGACGATCAGTTGGCGATCATGCTGCGCAACCGGGAGACAACGGTGCTGCTGACGTGGGAGCCGTTCATGCACAATCCCAAGCTGCGGCATCGGCTGCATCGCGCGCGGTGCCCAACCCTGTTCCTGCGTGGCGAAAGCGACGGGCTGGTGTCGGCGTCGTATCTGGCAGGCTATGCCGGACTGCTGCCGAATACCCGCACCGTCACCATCGCCTCCGCCGGGCACGTGCCGCAACAAGAGCAGCCGGCGGCGTTCGTCGATGCGGTGATGTCATTCCTCGACGCCTGAACGTGCTGGAGAGAGAGCATGCGTGCCTGGCATTTCAGCGAGACTGCCTATCATCTGCTACCGCCGGCAGAGAGCTACGAGTCGATCCGCGTCAGCCTGCCCAACCGGAACTACGATCCCCGAATCGGAGCTGATCTCTATCACCGTTACCTCGACGAATGGCTGCTTGCCGAGGACGAGGGCATGGAGATCATGCTCAACGAGCACCACCAGACGGCGACTTGCGTCGATCCTGCTGCACCGCTGATGCTGGCGGTGCTGGCGCGGCAAAGCCATAAGGCGCGGCTGCTCATTCTCGGCAATCCGATCGCCAACCGCCGTCAGCCGGTGCGCGTGGCCGAAGAGATGGCGATGATCGACGTGCTGTCGCGCGGCCGGCTGGAGGCTGGGTTCGTCCGCGGTGTGCCGTACGAGATCTCCCCCGCAAACAGTAATCCGGTGCGGATGAACGAGAGGGAGTGGGAGGCGCTGGACCTCATCATCAAGGCGTGGACCCACCATGATGGTCCGGTGAGTTTCGAGGGGCGGTTCTTTCATAACCGGCAGGTCAACATCTGGCCCCGCCCCTGGCAGCAGCCGCATCCGCCGATCTGGATCAGCACAACGAGTCCTCCCGGCGCGGTGCGCGTCGGTGCGCGCGGCTACGTGCAGGCGACGTTCCTGACCGGATTCGACGGGACGAAGCGGATTTTCGATTCCTATCGCGCGGCCTGGCGTGAAGCGGGACGCGGCGATCAAGTACCGAACGACCGGCTGGCTTACGCGGCGCTGGTTTATACGGGCGCGACGCAGGCCGCGGCGTATGCCGGGGCAGAGAAGCTGCTGTGGTACATCACGTCGAACAAGGTGCCACAGCATTTTGCCGCGCCACCCGGCTATCTGCCGGTGGACGCCGGCGTGCGCATGCTGCGTGGCGCGGAGCATCCGTTGAGCGCCTTTGCCAAGAGCGCGAGCGTCGAAGGCGCGATCGCTGCCGGTATCATGATGGCCGGCACGCCTGATCAGGTCGAGGCACAGATACGGAAAGTCTATGATCACGTTGGCGGGTTCGGCCATCTGCTGATCATGGGCCAGGCCGGATTCCTGGATCACGACGATACCATCGCCGGCATTCGCATGTTTGCACGCGAGGTCTATCCGCGGGTGAAGGAGTGGTGAGATGAGCAAGTCGGGCCGAGGCGGGGGAATCCTCGATTCCCCCTCCCCTTGATGGCGGGGGGCTTGAGCATGGGCAAACTTGACGGCAAGGTCGCAATCGTTACCGGCGCGGGCCGGGGGCTTGGACGCGCCTACGCACGACGGTTGGGAGCGCTTGGCGCCAAGGTCGCCGTGTCCGACATCAACCTGCGCTCGTTCGCCGAGTACGAAGCCGAAGCGAAGGATATGACCGCCGACACGACGACGGCGGAGATCGAAACAGCGGGCGGCACAGCCATCGGTATCGAGTGCGACGTGATGGATGCGGCGGCGGTGGAAGCGTTGGTCCAGCGCGTGATCGCCGAATGGGGCCGCGTCGACATCCTGGTCGCCAACGCCGGCGGCGGACGTGGCCGGCCGGTGGACACGCGTGCCAGCACGCTCGACCCCGC
>JASHVB010000753.1 GCA_030039695.1 Acetobacteraceae bacterium | reverse complement strand
CGGCATCAAGCCTGGATCCTCGAGAACAGGTAGCTGGCAATGCTCAGCAGCACCATCGCAAGCGCCGCCAGCACCACAAAGTCCGTTGCCATGGCCAGCGAAACGCTGCCGATCAAGGCACCACGCAGTCCGTCCACGCCATAGGTCAGCGGATTAATCCGCACTGCCCAGCGCAATGCCACCGGCAGCCCGGCGGTCGGGAACAGTGCGTTGGAAAAGAAATAGAGCGGCATGATCAGGAAATTGATGATGAGCTGAAAGCCCTGCATGTCCTTCATCACCGAGCCGATCGCCGTCCCGATCGCGCAGAAGGTGAGAGCGATCAGGAACATGAAGGCGAGCGCCAGCGGCACCAGGAGCGGCTGGCGGATCTGGAAGCCCGCGATCAAGCAGACCACCAAGACGATCGCGCCTTGCAGCAGCGCTGTCGTCGCGCCGCCCAGCGTGCGGCCGAGCACGATCGCCAGCCGCGGCACCGGGGCGACCAGTGTTTCCTTCAGGAAGCCGAACTGCCGGTCCCAGATGATCTCGATGCCGCCGAAGACCGCGTTGAAGATGATGCCCATGGCAATGATGCCGGGTGCGATGAACTGCAGATAGTCGCCATGGCCAGCTCGCGCGAAGATCGGGCCGAAACCATAGCCGAGTGCGAACAGAAACAGGATCGGCTGGCCGAGCGAGCCGATCAGGCGGGTGCGGGCGCGCGAATAGCGCTTGATCTGCCGTAGCCAGAGTATCCAGACGGCGCGCATCAGCGTCCGCCTCGCCAGACGCGACGCATCATGCGCATACGGTCGGCCGGGTCGGCCTCGTCCTCGCGGATACTGCGGCCGGTCAGTGCGATGAACGCCTCCTCCAGACTTGCCGAGCCTGTCTGCTCTTTCAGCGATGGCGCCGTGCCCTCGGCGACGATGCGGCCGTGATCGATGATGGTGATATCGTCGGCGACCCGCTCGGCTTCCTCCATCGCGTGTGTGGTGAAGAACACGGTAACCCCGTGCTCCTGCGACAGGCCGCGGACGAACTCCCAAATGTGGCTGCGGGTCTGCGGATCGAGGCCGAGCGTCGGCTCGTCCAGGAACAACAGCCGTGGCTGGTGCAGGAAGGCGCGCGCGACCTCGAGCCGGCGTTTCATGCCGCCGGAGAATTGCTTGACGTAATCATCCCGTCGGTCCCACAGGCCGACGAATTTCAGCAACGCCTCGACATGCTCCCGCAGCATCTTGTGTGGCACGCCGTAGAGAACACCATGTAAGGCCATGTTCTCAGATGCCGTCAGTTCTTCATCAAGACTGGGATCCTGGAAGACGATGCCGAAGGCGCGGCGCACCTGGCCGCGTTCATGTGCCGGGTCGTGGCCGGCGACCCGGATGCGGCCCGAGGTCGGCGACAGCATGGTGGTCAGGACCTTGATCGTGGTCGTCTTGCCAGCACCGTTCGGACCAAGAAAGGCGCGGATCGCCCCTTCGGGAACCGCGAAGGAGATGCCGTCTACCGCCCGGAATGCGCCAAATTCCTTCACCAGATCATTGACTTCGATCATCGCCTTCATGCGTCGTGCGCTCTCTGTTCTGGCGGCGGTACACCAGGAACGAGGCGGTCACGCAATGGGCGGAAGGCTCAGCCGGGCGGGCGGCGGTCGGGAACCGTCGCCGCAATTAATCGGTAATGTTTGTCGCTGTTTGCCGATCGAGAATGTTGACACTTTGTCAACACTTTCTTCTTGCCGAAAATGCATGGAATGTGGCACACGATTCCTTGAATAAGGTGCTGAAAAACAGCCTTGCGGCAGCGCCCGTAAAGTGAGCAGGCTATCACAGCATTCTTACTGGCTTGGCACGTGCAACGGTCCGGTTGTGCCGTTGCTGGCAACAGGAGAGCACTTGTATGCCAGCTTATAGTTTTTGTTTGCTCGATTCCTCGGGAATGACACACGACTACTTCGTCAGGAGCTTTAGCTCCGACGACGATGCTCGTGAAAACGCTGGCCGGATGGTCTCGCGGTCGGTCGGCGTTGAGATCTGGAACGGGCGTCGCCTGGTCGACCGCCTTGCGGCGCGGCCCGACAGAAGTGGCGAGATCGCAGGCCGGACATGGGCCGCGCAGAGGGTGCAGCATCTGCCGAGCACCCCTGTCGCGGAAGGTGCGGCCTAGCGGGTCAGCGCAGGCCCAGACCCGCCAAGCATCGGCACAGCGAGCGGTGCGCTGCCAACCAGTACCACCCGCATTCCCGCGAGTGCGGGGTGAACACGCCGCTGGCGCACCGTTTGCCAGCGAGCTGCCATGAGCGCGAGCGCCTCGCGAACCGACGTTGCGGTGCGGGTGACCTCCGCTGCGTTGGGCACGATGGCGACGACATCGGTGTGTCGCTTGCCGGCGCCGTTGCGGCGATCGAGCGGCTTCGTTGCGTGCAATCCGGCGCGACGCACTGCCGGTAAGTCGATGGCAGCCCGCACGTCGCTCTTCGCCTCGTCCGTCATCGCGGCGCGCTCCAGCTGCTTGGGCGGCGACTGATCGGCGACCTCGCGCCTCGGTGCCGCGGCGGCCTGGGCATCCTCCGGTGCAAACGCGGCGGCGACGAACGCGGCGGCAAGACAACTGCCCTCGTAGGCGGCCAGCAGATTGCACACCACGCGCACCCGCCGACGCTTCCGCGCGGCGCCGAACACCTGGGTCAACCCGCCCGCCCGTCCTTCTTGGACACCCGGGATCACGCGTTCGATGCACACCGCAGGCCGCACCGCGCCACCTTGCGCCAGGCCTCGCGCGAGAATGTCTCGGTTTCGGCCGGGCCGATATCCATTCCCAGCGCGTCGCGCCGCGCCTCGCTTGTGACGCCATCCGCGATCGTCACCGCGACGCATACGATCGGGCCGATCTGACGCCACGTTGGCTGGCATTGAGGCAACCCAGGAGCCAGCTGACCCCGGATTTGCCAATGCCGCTCTTGCCCACGGCCTGGACGCGCGCACTGACCGAGCGGCCGCAGATGGCCTGGACGTGCGCGAGCGCGGTCAGCGCCGTCTCGACCATCTGGGGTGGCTCGAGGAAGGTCTGGACGGAGCCGCCCTTGCGAGGCTCGCAACCGCGTCGTTCGACCGGGCAGCATCGGCTCTCCCTTGCGCGGGCAACAGCCATTGCGCTCGGTCAGCCGGTCGCGACGACCCGCGCGATTGCGGATAGCGTGTTGCGCGCCGCACCGCTTATCCACCGCGAATTTTGCGCCTCCGGTGGCGACACGGCTGGCAGTGCCGCCGGTGATGGAAATTGCTGATTCCTGCGAGAGTGATCCGGTGGTCCGGACTTGGCTGCGGCGACGGGTTTGCCAACGGTCGGGCAGTGCGGGATTTCCGTCGCCGGTTGGCATGGTGTGTGGCAGCTCCAGCAACGTCCTAGACCCCGACCGGTCATCCGACTGGCACAGGCCCAGTCTGATCTCCGGACGCCGCAACTCCGGCGAGGCCAGTATAGGTGGTGATCCGGAATGGAACTCTACAAATGCGAGCTCAACACCACGCAAAAACTTTTGATTCCAAACGAGTTAAGTGTGTCTATGTAATTCTTAGTTCGCTGTCGACCGATGGCTATTGGTCTGGGTGCACATGCCGCACTATCCCCGCAGACCGGAATTATCAGAATTTGTTCCGGATTGATCTCTATAACCCTGGTCTTAGTTCGTTTGTGTATTCTTCGTAAGCCTTGACGCCCGCCCCTTGACGATCATGCACAATAGTACATTTTCCGCCCCTACCGATCAGCGGCGCAGTCCGCCCGGTGAGCTGTATTAATTTCCCGAAAGAATGATCATGAGTGGCAAGGCAAGGAAGCCTGCTTTCCTGCTGGTGCAGGATGCGGCCGAGATAGCGATTGCACCGGACACCGATGATAGTGGGATTAACTGGATCAGCATCCGCATTGGCAGCATTTCCATCCGCTTGTCGCCTTATCTCGCACCGGAGATAGCGCAACAACTGATCGACGCGCACCAGCAGTGCAAGGACGAGACTAAGCGGTGGCTGGATACCGTGTCATCGGCACTTGCTGCTTATCGCAACCGCGAAGACGAGGCACAGGCGATGACAGACCCCGAGAGTAATGCGGAGGCAGTCAGCGCTGTCATTTACAGCCAAACCCCTGTGATTACATCTCGGTCATCTGGCGTCGAAGATGACTTCGACTGTATCGACATTGAATGCCCGAGCTCGGGTGATGGCGTCACCTTGTTCTGCGCCGACATCGATATGGATGACTTTATCGACCGCCTTCGGTTGGAGTGGGATCGCGTGCAAGAACGCTGGGATAATAAGTACCCGACCGGCAACTAGCTGGATCGGCGATCGGGCAGCCGGGGCTGTTGACGAGTCCCTGTGCTGCGACGTCGTTTGCCGCGGTGCAAGAGGCGCCAACGCGTTCCCTCGACATTCCCTTGCCGTCCCCGCCACTCCGCGTTCTGGATGACCGAATCCCCCCGAGATGAGTTTGGTCAACCCGAGCGGGGATTCCGCCCTCGCAAGATCCGCCTGGTCGCGTCAACAGGTACCGGCAGCGAGGATTTTCTGATGATTGGGGCGAACGGGGTGCGGCTCAGCTGGCATCACTCTGATCAGGGCGGTTGCACTGCCATTCCAATCTAGCCGACACCTGCTCTGAAAGCCGCCGAAGCGCAGCCACCTTCACCGGGTGATTTGGCAACGTGGAAATTCGCCTCCGCCGCGACCAGACCCCGGATACCGCATCTGCCATGCCACCGAGGCGATTGCATCCGCTCGCTGCAAAAGGCCGCGCTTTTTGGACCCGCCGACACGCGTTACGGCATTGCGCGCCAGACTCGCGCACACCGGTCCGCTCCCGCAACAACCTGAGGCGGTGGGCAGGCACCGGCGCTCGCGCCCAGCTTACCTCGCGCATTGCGCGTGGTCCGCCGCAGCCGTTCAGCGCAGCCACAGCGGGGCAAGCCTAAGGCGACGCGCTGCACATCAGGGCGGCACGCGTGAGAAACGCCAGCAGGGCGGGGAAGGACTTCAACCCGCCAGCAGCCCGGAGGCGATCATGCGCGCGCGCGCCTCCTCCATCGCGTCGGCCACCGCGAGCGCCGCGGCGAGGGCCCGGCGCCCGGCTGGGGCGTCGACTAACACCGGCGCGCCGTCCAGTACCGAGGCGACGAACGCCGCATGCTCGGCCGCCAAAGAGTCGTGGTCCTGCCACGAGATTTCTTCGATGCCGAAGCCGTCGATGCCCGGCACCGGCCGGCCACGTCCACGCGCAACGACGGTGAGCTGACGGTTGGCGAAGTCGACTGCCAGGTAACCGTTGCGGGCGAAAATCCGCATGCGCCGCTCGGTGCGCGCGGCGACCCGGCTCGCGGTGATTGTCGCCACCGCGCCGCTCCCAAAGCGGATTCGCGCGTTGGCGATGTCCTCGTGCACGCTGGCGACAGCGGCGCCGAGGGCGTCGACGTGCGCAATCGGGCTGTCAACCAGCGACAGGATCAAGTCCAGGTCGTGGATCATCAAGTCAAGGATCACCGACACGTCTGTCCCGCGCGGCTTGAACGGAGCGATGCGGGTGGCTTCGATGTAGAGCGGCGCGCCGAGGCGTCCCGTGAGCGCCGAACGAGCCGCCGAGAAGCGTTCCAGGTGGCCAACCTGCAGGACCAAGTGGCGGGCGGCGGCGCGGGCGGCGAGTTCGTCCGCCTGCGCGAGTGTGGCGGCAATCGGTTTCTCCACAAGAACGTGCTTGCCGGCGTCGAGCGCTGCGAGCGCCAGAGTGTGGTGGGCCTCGGCGGGGGCCGCGACGATCAGGGCGTCGCACGCCGCAACCAGCGTCGGGAAGTCCATGTCCGGCGCGCCCGCCTCCCAGCCGACGGTGCGGGCGCGTTCGGCGTCGATGTCGTGGATGCCGACGAGCTTGGCACGCGGTTCGGCCGCGGCCTTCAGGGCGTGGTAGCGACCGAAATGGCCGGCACCGACGACGCCGACGCGGAGAGGGGCGGATGGCATAGCTCATTGTACACCTCTCCCGCTTCGCGGGAGAGGGCCTGC
>JASHVB010000752.1 GCA_030039695.1 Acetobacteraceae bacterium | reverse complement strand
TGTGTCTCCGCCCTCGGAGAGGATCGCGCCGTCGAGGCCGATCTGGCCAACCTCGTTGACGATCACGCCAGTATCCGCCGCCTCAGGCAGCGCCAGGAATTCGCGCAGCAACGTCGTTTTGCCACTTCCTAGGAAGCCGGTCAGAACGATGAAATCGATAGCCGTCACGTCAGACGCGCACCGGGCCGTTGTTCCGGCGCGTCGGCATAGCTGCGCTCCACCAGCGCGCGCACGTCGGCGAGCAGCTCGTCCACGTCGTAGACCACGCCGCCCTTGATTGTGTAGCGCAGCGCGCGGTGCCATTCGACTTTGCGGGTATCGTCGTTCAGCCGCATCGCGCCGGTGCCGTACAGCAACTTGAAATCGCTCAGCGGATTGTGGTCATGCACCAACAGATCGGCGCGCTTGCCCACTTCGACGCTGCCGATCTCGTCGCTCAGCCCGACCAGATCGGCACCTTGCGAAGTCGCAGCACGGATCACTTCCAACGGATGGAAGCCGGCTTCCTGCAGCAGTTCGAGCTCGCGGATGTAGCCGAAGCCAAACAGCTGGAAGATGAAACCGGAATCGCTGCCGGTGCAGACGCGACCGCCCCGATTCTTGTACTCGTTGATGAACTGCATCCAGAGCCGGTAGTTCTCTTTCCACTCGATCTCGTTGGTGGTGGACCAGCGGAACCAGTAGGAGCCGTGCGCGCCACGGCCCGGCTGGAAGAAGTCCCACATCGACTTCCAGGCGTACTCGTGATGCCAGTCAGCCTGGCGCGTGCGCATCAGGTCGCGGTTGGCGTCGTAGATCGTGAAGGTGGGCACGAAGGTGAAGTCGAGCGCAAGGAACTTTTCCAGCACCTCGTTCCACTTGGCAGAACCGGGTTGTGCCGCTTGACGGAAGGTCTGGCCGGCATAAGCGAAGCGGAAATATTCGTCGCTGTAATCGTAATCCGTCGGATAGTTCTGCACGATGCGGTCGTCGAACAGCGCCTCCGGCAGCCCGTAGTAGTGTTCAGCGCTGCTCAGGCCCCAGCCGGCGCTGGTCAGCGCGTTCATCCGCACCACTGCCATCTGCGCATGATGACAGCCGGACCGCAGGTCCAGCTTGCGGCATTCGTCCAGCGCCGCCTGCATCAACGCCGGCGGTGCACCAAAGAATTTCACCCCATCGGCGCCGCGCTGCTTGATGCGACGCAGCCAGGCGCGCGCCTGCTCCGGCGTGTGGATCGTCTTCAGCATGTCGTTGACGGCAGGGAAATACACGTACGACAGCAGCCGCGGTGCGGCGATGGCGTTTTCCTCTGCCAGCGTGCGCTGCTGCAGCATCCAGCCGAGTCCGTTGAACGAGCCCATTTCCCGTACTGTTGTGACGCCGTGTGCGAGCCAGAGTTTGTACACATAGTCCACCGGCGGCACCCAGCCGTGCACCCAGTGATAGGGAACGCCGGCATGCGCGTGGCAGTCGATAAAGCCAGGCGTGATGAACTTGCCATGGCAATCGATTTCGTGCTCGCCGGCAGCGGGCCGGCGCTCCGGCTTGATTGCCGCTTTCGGCACGCCGACCTTGCGCATCTCGGCGATGCGACCGTTCTCCACCACAATGTCGATCGGACCTATTGGCGGCGCGCCAGTGCCGTCGATCACGGTGGCGCCGCGCAGCACCATGCGGGCGAAGGGACCGACGCCGCGGTCGCGGCCGGTGGCCGGTTGCAGCGGCGGCATGCCTTGCTGCGCCCGCTGCGCGGTCAGTTCCTCGCCGGCATCCGGTTCAAACATGTCGTCCGCCATCGGTAAGCTCCTGTGATCGGGTCGATCCGGATTCATGCCGGCCGGTAGCGGTGCGGCACGGCAGCGGTGGCCAACAGGGTCAAGACCAGCGTGGTCGCCATCAGGACGAAGGCGAGCACGCCGGCGAAGGGCCAGTTGTTGTTGGTGTTGAACTCCCAGTACAGCAGCGGCGCCATCATCTGGAAGCGCGGGCCGCCCAGCAGCAGCGGCGTTGGGAAGGCGTTCATCGACAGAATGAAGCACAGCGCGCCGGCGATCAGTACGCCGGGCATGGACAGCGGCATGATGACGCGACGGAAACTGCTGGCCGGCGGCGCACCCATGCTGGCAGCGGCTTCCTCAAGGCGTGGATCGATGCCCTCGAACACGCTTTGCAGCGTCAGAATGGTAAAGGGCAGGTTGATCGAAATGATGCCGAAGATGACCGCGGTTTCGGTGTACATCAGGTCGATGCCAGATACGCCGAACAGGCCGTTCGCCACGATGTCGAGCATGCCGCCGCGCGCGAACAGGATCATCCAGCCGGCGGTGCGCGTCACCGCGCCGATGAACAGCGGCAGGATCAGCAGCATCACGTGAGCGGACTTCCAGCGGCTTTCCGAGCGCGCCAGGCGCCAGGCTATGGGAATGCCCAGCAGCAGGCATGCGGCGGTGACGATCAGCGAGACGCGGATGGTAACCCACAGCACGCCGAGATAGAATGGATCCGAGAAGAACCGCACATAGTTGTCCGGCGTGACTGCGGCGGTCATCAGTTCGGTCGGGTCGAAGCGGTTGAAACTATAGCGCGCCAGCAAAACCAGTGGCGCCAGCATCATGGCAGAGACCAGCATGACAGCAGGGGTAAGCAGCGAGACGGCGGAGACAGTCTCCTTGCGCGCCGCCTGCTGTTCGAATCTGCTCATGCTCTGCATGCGACTACCAACGAACGGGCGTAGCGGCGCCGCTGGCACCATGTCATGACCGGCGAAGGCGGGCCACGCACGGCTTTGCTAGACTGGATCCGGAAAAGGCGTAGGTGGCGCGCCTTCGCGCGCCACGATATCGTCGTCGGCGGCATCACGACTTCCGCTGAATGTTTTTCAGCCACCAGTCGCTCAGCTCCGGCGTCGCCTTGGCAATCACGGGATAGTCCGGCTGCACCAGCTTGGCGCCCTTGGGCAGTGCCAGGTCCTCGGCAACCTCGCCGGTGAGCTTCGCGTTGTCCACCGTCGGCAGGTAGCCCATGTGCTCGGCGAAACCCTGCTGCGCCGACGGCTCCAGGAGCGCGTTCATGTACTTGTGAGCTGCGTCACTGTCGGGCGCGTTCTTCGGCATCACCATGCCGGATACGTAGAGGATCGCGCCCTCATCCGGGAATTGTCCCTTCACCGGGAAACCCGCATTCTTCCACATCACGGTACGGGCCAGCCAGATAATCCCGACATCGATCTCGCCCGACTTGAAGGCCGGTGCAAAGTCGTCGGTTTCCGGATACAGCCGAAGCCCGTTGGCGTTCAGCTTCAGGAGATACTCTTTCGCCTTGTCGAAGGCGTTCGGGTTGCCGCCCATGGCCTGCGCAGCGCCCATCGTCACCCAGACCGCTGCGTTCGTTTGCACGCCGATCTTGCCCTTCCAGCGCGAATCCAGCAGCTCGGCCCAGGTCCTGGGCGCGCTCTTCACGGTATTCGGGTTGTACGCAAACACCTGCGCACTGTAGATATGCGGCACGAACTCATCGGGCATGAAGCTGCCGGTGTGCAGCGTGGGGAGTACGTGCTGCAGATTCGGTACCTTGGACCTATCCAGTTTCTCAGCCAGCCCCGAGACCGAAGCGCGGTAGCCGTTGAACGAGCTGAGGCAGGCGATGTCCAGCGTGCCGCGCGGCAGCATGCGCTTGGCGAACAACTGCGCCACGCGCGGCGCCTCATCCGACACCGACTGGATCACGTCGACGCCTTTCGGCTTGAGGATCGGCTGGTCGATGTTCTCGCGCAGCAGATTTGCATAATCGCCGCCCCATGTGCCGACAACGCAACGTTCCGCCGCCTGCGCCGAACCGTCGATCAGCGGCGTCATCGCCAGTCCGGCGGCGCCTGCCAGCACGCCGCGCCGACTGAGCGGCAAGGCAGTCTTCGTTCGATCCACTTTCAGCCTCCTGCTGTAACCGTTTCTGTTTGCGGCGCCGCCGGGGCGGGCCGGTCGTGTTCGTCGTAGGCTCGCTCCGCGGCCAAACCCCAGGTAAGGCACACCCGCTCCCCCGCCGTACGCCGCTGCGTCGCATCGCCCTGACCGGGACCGCGCACGATCACGTCGAGCCCGGATTCCGTTCGCACGACATATTCCAGCACGGCACCAAGATACGTCGCCAGCATAACCGTGCCCCTCGCGCGCGCATCCGGTGCGTCCGAGTTCGCCAGACGGATGTTTTCCGGGCGCACGGCAAGAGAGGCCGCACCGGAAGCCGCGTAACGGCCGGCAAGAGCGATGTGGCCGCCGCCTTCAGTCACCAGCTCGTTGCCATTCTGCAGCCGCCCGCGCAGCAGATTGCTCTGGCCGATGAAGCCGGCGACGAAGGGAGTCGCGGGGCGCTCGTAGAGATCTTCCTGGCTGCCGATCTGTTCCACGCTGCCGTCGTGCATCACCACCAGCCGGTCGGCCATCGCCATCGCCTCGCTTTGGTCATGTGTGACGACGATCGCGGTGATGGCGCGGTCGCGCTGCAGGATGCGGATCTCGCGCGCCATTTCCTGGCGCAGCGCGGCGTCCAGATTCGACAGCGGCTCGTCCAGCAGGAGCAAGCGCGGATGAATCGCCAGCGCGCGCGCTAACGCCACGCGCTGCTGTTGCCCGCCGGACAGTTGCCGCGGCAGGCGATCGGCGAAGCTCTCCAGCTTCACCAGGCGCAGCATCTCCATCACCCGCGCATCCGCCTGTGCCGACGGCATGCGCCGCATTTCCAGCCCGAAGCGGACGTTACGTGCCACGGTCAGATGCGGAAACAGCGCGTAGCTCTGGAACACGATGCCGATGTCGCGGCGGTATGGCGGCATCCCGACGATGCTGCTGCCGTCCAACAGGATGTCGCCGGAAGACGCCGGCAGGAAGCCGGCGATCATGCGTAGCGTGGTGGTCTTGCCGCAGCCGGAGGGACCGAGCAGCGCGATCATCTCGCCAGGCGCGACGCTCAGGTTCATCTCGCGCACCGCGATATGACCGGCGAACTGCTTGTTCAGCGCACGCAGTTCCAGCGCGGTGGCGCGCTCGCTCATCGCACCACCTGCCCGACGCGCACGAAGCGATCGAGGATCAGCATCAGGCCCCCGACCAGAATCATCTGCGCCACCGCGACCGCAGCGACCAGCGGATCGATGTGATATTCGAGGTATTCCAGAATGGCGACCGGCAGGGTCGTAACGCCCGGCGCGACCAGAAACAAAGCCATCTCCAGATTTCCGAAGGAGAAAATGAAGGCGAACAATCCGGCGGCGATGATGCCCTGGCGCATCGCCGGCAGCGTGACGCGCCAGATCACCGTCAAAGGTCTCGCGCCGAGGCTGGCGGCGACTTCCTCCGCCGCGCGGTCGTGGTTGATCAGACTGGCGACGCACAACCGCACCACCCAGGGCATGGTAATGACAAGGTGTGACAGGATCAGCCCAGGAAGCGAACCCGTTAGCGGCCAGCCGGTTTCGACCTCGATCAAGACCAGGAACAGGTAGATCGCGAGGCCGAGTGCAATGCCGGGCACTGTCAGCGGCGACAGCAGCAGCGTGCTGATCACGGCCCGGCCGCGGAAGCGATGCCGCGACAGCGCAATGCCGGCGGGGACGCCCAGCAGCAGGCTGCCGGTAACGGCGGCAAAGGCGAGTTCCAGGCTGGTGACGATCGCGTCGCCGAAATTCGGGATGATTGCGGGGTACCAGGACAGCGTGTAGCCGGGCGGCGGGAACGCGATCAGCTTCTGGTTGAACACGCTGAGATAGAGCGTCAGCAGCAACGGGACGAAGATGATCAGCAGGCCGCACCAGACCAGCAGCGAAATGACGACCCGGCCGATCCGGGCCAGCAGTTCCGTCCGCTCGTGGTACCGGGAAAGCGCGGCGGACGCGTCTCCGGCTGCCAATGCCTGCGAGCCGCTAGAGCGCATGCTTGACGAAACGGCCCCCGAGCATGACCGCCCGCTTGGCGAGGGCGTGCTGCGCGGCGAGCAGCGTCAGCCGTGTGGTGGCCAGCAGGTGCAGATTTACTTCGGTCGGTACGAGGTGGATGTGCGCGCCGATCAGGCCGGGCATCAACGTACACCCACGCAGGTCGATCCGCGTTGCCGATCGCGCGCGAATTGGCCGGTCGGAGGCTTCCTTGATCAGGCCGTCCGCGACCAGAGCCTCAACGCCATCGCCGA
>JASHVB010000751.1 GCA_030039695.1 Acetobacteraceae bacterium | reverse complement strand
GCGATGTACTTGTTTTTGCGCAGCCTGTGAGCCGCAAGCGCCTCACTGCAGTGGATTGCTCGCGGACGCTTGACGTTTCGACCACGGTCCCGCGCACCCTCGCCGACGCGGAGGTCCAGCTGCGGCGATCCGGGCCCGTGTGCTTGCAAAGGCGGCGAAGCGCGGTTTCATCGTTGACGCCGCAGCCACGATCGAGTCATCGGTCTGTCATTACCGCCTCTCTCGCTCGATCTGCATCGCCGCAAGGAATGGCACCAACGGATGCACGCCCATTGCCAGGAATGCCGAGCGGTCCATTGCCACAAGCGCCGCACGCTGCGCGTCGTCTAACTCGAACCGCGCCGCGTAGCCCGTCGCATCCGTAATCCACGCCGCCCGCGCCTCCGCGTCATGCATCAGTGCGTGCAGCGCCGTGGTCAGCGTCGCCAGCTCCGGGCGTGTCGCGGGGTAATGCGGCTGCGGGAGGTGCGCCGCTTCGCTCCACCATCCCAGCGACGCGTAGTTGTGGTGCCAGCTCGGATCGAGCTGAACCATGTCCGGCACACGCTCCCCCAATGCGCCCGCGGCGCAAGCCCAGCAGCGCAGTTCGATATTGCCCGTGGCGTCGAGCTCTGCCTCGTCATAGCCGATCAGCGATTTCAGATTGCCGCTGCGCAGCTTCTCGAGCACGCGCTGATCCCACGCGAGGTCTGGCTGTGAATAGCGGTCGGTGCCCGGGAAATGCGACATGCCGCCACTCGCCAGCACGATCGTCCGCAGGCCCAGAGCGCCAACCGTGCGCGCCACCGCCTGGCCGAATGCATAGCAGCGCTCCATCGTGGGTTGCGGTGGCAGATACGCATTAACGTAGATCGGCAATACCGGCGCGGTCAGTCCGAGATGTGTCAACGGAATGCCGATCGCATAGTCGATCTTCGCCGTGCTGCTGAACGCCGGGTCGAACCCTTGCCGGTAGAGGTCGCGCACCAGCGCATGACCAACCTCGCCAGGCACCCGCCAACGGAAATCCCGGCCGGCGAAATGTCCGGACGCCTCACCCCCCACGTGGATGGTGAACGCGGGTGCAACGTTGTGGAAAAATTGCTCTGCGTGATCGTTGGAGAAAATGACCCATAGGTCGGGCTGCAGGGCAGCAAGTTGTTCGCCAATTTGCGCCGCAATCGTGCGCACGCGGGCGACCGTTTGCTTGTCCTCGGTGTCAGGCAGGGTGAAGAATTGCGGGGCATGCGGCAGCATCGCACCACCCACGACGGCGGATCGCATGGCAACTCCTGGTCCTTGGTCAACTGATAGATCGCGCGCCGTGCCATCCGTCAAGCCGCGGCCCGTGGCCGGCCGATGACAGGCGCACCCGCCTGCCCTACATCAACTGGAAGCCCTGGGGAGCCACCCGTATGAAACCACGCCTGGTGCTGGCGTGTCTGATGCCGCGCGATGTGGTCGTCCGCGCCCATGGCGAATTCGACGCCGTTGTCGCCGAGGGCCCCAGCGACATGACCCCGCCCGAGGTGATTCAGGCGGCCACCACCCACCACGCCGACGCGATCATGTTCACCAACACGCTGCCGCTGCTTGCGGGACCGATCGCCGCGTTGCCCGCCAGCGTGCGCGTCGGCGCCACCAGCAGCGTTGGCTACGACCACATTGACGTGGCGGCGGCGAGGGCGCGGGGACTGATCGTCACCAACACCCCTGGCGTTCTCACGGAATGCACCGCTGATTTCGCCTTCATGATGCTGCTGGCCGCGGCACGGCGCGCTTACGAATACGACCGGATCATGCGCAACGGGTGGCGCTTCCGCATCGGTCAGGGGGATCTGCTAGGCGTGCGCGTCACCGCCAAGACGCTGGGCATCCTTGGAATGGGACGCATCGGCCAGGCGATGGCACAACGTGCGCGCGGTTTCGATATGCGTGTGCTGTATCACTCACGCAACCGCCTGCCACCAGCGCAAGAGAAGGGAGCAGTGTACTTTGCGGACTTCCATGACATGCTGCCACACTGCCAGTTCCTGTCGCTGCACGCACCCGCGGGCCCGGCGACCGACAGGATCCTCGATGCACGGGCTTTGTCGCTGCTGCCGCGCGGTGCTGTGCTGGTGAACGTGTCACGCGGCGGCCTGGTCGATGAGGAAGCGCTGCTCGAAGCGCTGACTTCGGGCCATCTGTTTGCCGCCGGCCTCGACGTGTTCCGTGCCGAGCCGGACTTCGATCTACGCTTCAGCAAGCTGGACAACGTGATCCTGTCACCGCATGTCGGCAGCGCATCGGTGGAGACGCGCAACGCGATGGGCTTTCGCGCGCTGGATAATATCGCCGCCGTGCTCGACGGACGCGGACCCATCGACCCGCTGTGGACCTGAGAAACGCATGACCCATCGCATTGCCATCGGCGGCTTTCTACACGAGAGCCACTCCTTCGCACCACGCCCAACCACCTATGGAGACTTCGTGCATCCCGGCGGTTTCCCGGCGTTCCAGCGCGATGACTCGCTGCTGGACGCGCTGCGCCCGACGTCCGTGCCCGGCGCGGGTGCCATCGCGGTCGCCGAAGCTGCCGGTGCGGCGCTGGTGCCGCTCGCCTGGTGCTTTGCCAACCCAGCCGGCCCGGTGCAGGACGAAGCTTTCGAGCGCATCGCCGCGACGATCTGCGCAAGATTGTCCGCAGCGCTGGATGAAGCACCGCTAGATGGCATCTATCTCGACTTGCATGGTGCCGCGGTGGTGGAAAGTTTCCCTGACGCGGAAAGCGAACTGCTGCGCCGCGTGCGTGCGATCGTCGGCATGGCGCTCCCCGTGACCATTAGCCTCGATCCGCACGCAAACCTGACGGCGCGGATGGTGCAACTGGTCGACGCTGCGGTACCGTTTCGCACTTATCCACATGTGGACATGAAAGCCGCGGGCGGCCAGGCGATGCATATGTTGCTTCAACGCATTGAACGCGGCCAGCCTTGGGCGCGGGCGTTCCGCTTGTTCGATTTCTGGATTCCTCTCGGCAGCCAGTGCACGCTGCTGCCGCCGATGCACGAGATCATGGCCGAGCGCGCTTCTCTGGCCGAGCGCATGGGTGTCGCGGAGCTCGCCTTCTGCTTCGGCTTTCCGTATGCGGACTTCGAAGGCTGCGGCGCCGCGTGCGCTGCTTTCGCCGATACGCAGGCCAAGGCCGACGCCGCAGCGGACGCGTTCGTCGCGCATGTAGCCGCGCGCGAATCGGAATTCGCGCAAGACACGCTGCCGGCGGCCGAAGCGGTTGCCGAGGCGAAGCGCCTCGCCGCGTCCGCCGACAAGCCGATTGTGCTCGCGGATACGCAAGATAATCCCGGTGGCGGCGGGCATGGCGACACGACCGAATTACTTGTCCAGTTGGTGCGTCAGGGTGCGAAAGGTGCGCTGCTTTGCCTGATCAACGACGCCGAGAGCGCCGCGGCCTGTCATACGGCCGGAGCAGGCGCGACGGTCTCCTTGTCGCTTGGCGGCAAGTCGGATGGCATGCCGTTCGCGTGCCAGGCGCGCGTAGTTAAGCTGGCGGATGGCAGGTTCACCCTGACCGGGCCGATGGGCGCCGGCAATCCGGGAAATT
>JASHVB010000750.1 GCA_030039695.1 Acetobacteraceae bacterium | reverse complement strand
GCACAGGCTTTCGCGACGGCTGTCAGGCCGAGCAGTTATGGTTGTGGCAATAACTTTGCTCTGCGTGTACCTTCTTCCCGCTGGGATCGCGCGTGCGCAAGAGGCAGGTCTGCGCTACGAAACTCCAGCACGGATCGACAATATATGGGGCGGCTTCGACCACGAGCCGATCGAATCCCAGGTCCAAAGCGCCGAACGGGCTCGTGGCGTTGCTCCAAGTGCGCCAGAACAACGCCACGAGACGCGGGTTGTGGAGCAGCTCTATCAAGAAGTATTGAAGAACGCCGGGGCTGTAGATAGCAGCTAAAGATGACCGGATTTGGTAGCGGGTTAATTCACCGCTTTTCGTGTTTTGTCCCATCTGCGGGTAGCAGGTAACGAAGCCTAACGTTTCGGCCCGCGTGGGGACGAGGGCGTGGCCCGAAAGCGGCATACGGTGCCAAGCCCAAATCGCATGTTCCTTTGTTCGGTTGCGGCGGCTGTTCCTCCGTTCTTTAATCGCGGCGAAGTTTGCACGGGTTTTCGTTGCGTCTCCGCTCTTCAGTTCGGTTGGAGGGCCGCTCTGCGAGCCCGTGGGACATCCTCTTCCATGATTCTACTAACAGAAGAAGCCGGACGGAGCACCCGCGCCTCCTTGGCCGGGCTCAGGAATCGCTGTATGATCAAACTGGCACGATCGGTGAATTTTCCTTATGGTACAGGAAAAGTCTAAAATGTACATACGCGTCATCACACGTGAACGGCGTAGCCTTGCCAGAACCGAGGGAGATGCGATTCCCCGTTAGACGACCGAGTGAATGACAGTCCCATGTTCAACCGGATTTGGCAATACCTGCAGGCTGTCGTTAAGGCTTTTGTCGCGGACGACGCGCTGAGCCGGGGAGCGTCGATCTCGTTCTATACAGTTACTTCCATCGGGCCGGTGCTGGTCATCGTCGTGGCCATTGCCGGTCTCGTCTTCGGAGAGGACGCGGCTCGCGGGGCAATATCCCAGCAGCTCGGTGCGCTGATGGGCAAGGAAGAAGCCAATTTGGTGGAGCGTGCGGTGCAGAGCGCGTCCGCCAAATCGACCGGCATCATCGCCTCGGTCATCGGGGTGATCACGCTGCTCATCACCGCCTCCGGAGTGTTTGGCGAAATGCAGTCAGCACTGAACGCGATCTGGAAGGCCCAACCGCAGGACGTCACGATATCGCGTCTGGTTCGGGCCCGAGTTGCAAGCCTTGGGCTGGTCGCGGCGCTTGGCTTTCTTCTGTTGGTTTCTCTGGTAGTCAGTGCACTTCTTTCCGCGCTTGCGGATTACATTGACGCACGCCTGCCATTCGGTGCACTGATGCTGCAGTCGTTGCATTTCGTGATGTCGTTTGCGCTAATTTCTGTCTTGTTTGCAGCCATTTACAAGGTACTGCCCGACGTCAAATTGTCGTGGCGTGATGTGATGATCGGCGCCGTCGTCACAGCACTGCTGTTCAGCCTTGGAAAGTTCCTGATCGGCCTTTATCTCGCCCACAGCGCTATGGCGTCGAGCTACGGGGCAGCCGGTGCCCTCATCGTAATACTGATGTGGGTCTACTATTCGGCGCAGATCTTTCTTCTGGGCGCTGAATTTACCAAGGTCTATGCAAGCCGCCGTGGCACGCCAGCTGCGCTCCGTGCGCGCGGTACGATCGTGACACGGCTTAACTGATCTTCGATGCGGGCTGAAGCGGCAATAGAAACCTGCGCCTCGCGACAGCTGCGCGGTGTCTTTGTCAGGCTGTAGGTAAATCAGCGAGTTGCCGATAAGGCGCAGAATTGCTGCAGGTTTTTTGCAACAGAGCGGTTGTCGCGCTGATGGTAAACCGGCAACTCGCGATTAAGGGTCAATTCCCATACCGATACCGGAATGGAATCCGGAGGTCCTCCGCATGTAGGCACCTGATCAGGGCGACCAGCGCCGGTTCGATGGCAGGAACATGAATGCGACTTCATCTGCTGATAATTGCACCGCGCTGGTTAATCACCCAAGTCTACGGGGACAGGACCTGCCCCCCGCCTCGCGACCTGCGACTGCCCCGGACAGAGTCCGGGAAACCAGTCCGAAAGGGGAAAAGATGCTCATCGCGGACGTCTTGCGAATGAAGGGTCACGACGTGGTCAAGGTGCGTTCAGGAGACAGCATCGCTCTAGCCGTACGCAAGCTTGCTGAACATCGTATCGGCGCGCTTGTCGTCGAAAATCGGTGGATGAGGTTGGTTGGCGTTTTTTCCGAGCGAGATTTCGTCAACGCGATCGCTCGCGACGGTGCTGCAGTGCTTAGCTTCGATGTGCAGCAATTGATGTCGTCTCCGATCATCAGTTGCCAATCATCCGATCGCATCGATGCCGCACTCGCGACAATGACCCTAGGAAAGGTTCGCCACCTGCCTGTGATCGATTGCAATGATCTGAAAGGCATTGTCAGCATTGGCGATCTTGTGAAGCACAGACTTGACGAAAAAAAGTTGGAGGCGAACGTGTTGCTTGAGCTGTCGCGCTTACGGGCCTAACCGACTCATCCGAGGCACCGCGCGAACGCCGGACTGTGCTCCGGTACGATTGGCTCGAACTCGCATCGGAAAGGCTTCTTCGATCGGGGCAGACTTCGTGCCTTCGGCAGAGGCTCGTCTTAATGCCAAACTCGACTCATCGATTCCTTAAGTCCGGTGCGGCGCCTTGGAGAAGTGCTGTTGAGTCTTAACTGGCTTCGGAAGTTGGCCCCCGGCGCATCAGATCAAATGGGAGGCTAACTCCTGGTGGCCTTCTGGCTGGCTGTACGAATCGAGTTCCGCATACTCCCATTCGTCGCGCACGCACGCATCCATTGACCCGCAGGCGCAGGCGGCGCACGCCGAGCCGCCGGTCTGGGCCAGATCTTACTTTATTCATATTGCGGAAGCGCTTGAAGTTCAGATTGTCGATACCCCTAACAAAGATGGGAGCAGGGTCTCGAACGTCCTTAGAATAGCTCGATCGCTAAGCTTTGGATCCCACAGCTTTTGATACTCGCTAGAAAACCGTATGTCCATTCTATTTCCGTGATGGGCGCCCATTGTCGGCCGGCTTACCGCTAATCGTCTATTCCCATCATCGTTCATCCGCGACGCTATTGCGCAGGAGACCGATGCCGTCCGCCTCGACCTCGATGACGTCACCGGGCTTCAGCCAAATCGGCGGATCGAGACGCGCACCCGCGCCGGTCGGGGTGCCGGTAAGGATCAGATCGCCGGGCACGAGTGTCGCGAAGGTCGAAATATAATTGATAAGTTTGCGGAAGGAAAATATCGTCCGTCTGGTCTGGTCGCTCTGCCTGACCTCGCCGTTGATCCGCGTCTGAAGCGCGATGTCCGCGATCTGAGCTTCGTCGGTGAAAGGGATCAGCCACGGCCCGATCTATGGGGTGGTCCCCATCGGTTGGACAGGAATCGGGGTCAGCTAAGAGAGACTCTCGCCAGTTGCATGTTCCCCGTTCCGCGCGAGGGAGGCACCGCGGATACCTACTCCAACCTCCTGATAGTTTGAATCCTTTTCTTGCTGTTGTGGCGCCTGTGGACTTCCTACCATTGGTCAACGGAAAAGTTCGCGGGGCGGTAACCCCGCCGGAAGGTCTGCTTGGTGCGGATTGGGAGCGAGGAACGCGCGACATGTCGGCCCACCGGGGCGAGCGTGGGCGAGTGCTGCTGCAACTGATCGCGGGAACGACACACTGAAACGTTGCCCCCATTTTCCGATCGCTTATTGTGCTTGCGGGCGGCTGGCCGGCGTCAAGCCCAAGCCGCCTTCGGCGGTCGCTTCGCGAGGCTTGACCCCGGCCAGCCGCCCGAAGCATGGCTCGGGATCGGATTCAGGGACAGATCGGGTTCGCCGTCTCGTGGCGGCTATTTGGCCTGAGCGAAGTTCGGATCAAACGG
>JASHVB010000749.1 GCA_030039695.1 Acetobacteraceae bacterium | reverse complement strand
CTACGATCCGCGCGATCACACGCTGGTCGCATTCGGCGGCGCCGGGCCGCTGCATGCCGCACGGCTGGCGAAGGAATTGGACATCGCTCGCATCCTGGTGCCGCGCAATCCCGGCATCCTCTGTGCGATGGGGCTGTTGCTAACCGATCTGCGCACGGATTTTGCCATTACGCGGCGCAGAGTTCTGCAGACAGATGTGCTATCGGATGTCGCTGGCGCGTTCGTCGAACTGGCGGCACGGGCAGAGGAGTGGTTTGAGGCCGAAGGGATCGCTGCAGCAGACCGGCGAGTCACCCGCACGGTCGATATGCGCTATGCTGGGCAGAATTACGAATTGTCAGTCGCACTGCCGGATGGCCCGGTTGCGCCTGCCACGCTGGACGCGTTGGCGGAAGGATTCGCCGTCGCGCATCAACGTGCGTACGGCTTTGTCGCCGAGGACGATGCGGTGCATTTGGTTACCTTTCGCCTCGAGGCGATGGGGCTCGTACGCAAGGCGACGTTCAAACCAGAGCCGGAGGTCGGACCGGACGCGTCGGCCGCTGCGATCGGTGAGCGTCACGTGTGGCTGCCGGAGGCGGGCGGTCTCCTGACGTGCCCCGTGTACAGTCGCGAGAGGCTGCGTGCCGGCAACCGCATCGCCGGCCCCGCGATCATTGAACAAATGGACGCAACCACGCTGGTGCTGCCGGGGATGAGCGGACGGGTGGAATCGTACTTGAATTTGATTCTGGAGGCGCGATGAACGATCGGGTCGATAAATCCCTCCCTTTCGCTGGAGCGGTGGGCGGCACACCGAGGCATGGCCGGGACGAGGGAGACCGATCCTCTCCGGCCGCGGCCGGCACGGCACCACTCCCCGTCCCCGTGCCTCAACGGGAGGGGGAGACCCGTCGCCACGCCGACGCTCCGTCGCTTCACCTTGACCCGATCACCATCGAACTGATCGGCAGCGCGCTCGCCTCCATCACCGACGAGATGGGCGAGGCGCTAATCCGCGCCTCCTACTCCACCAACATCAAGGAACGTCGTGATTGCTCGACCGTGTTGTTCGACGTCCGCGGCAACACGCTCTGCCAGGCCGAGCATATCCCGATGCATCTCGGGAGCTTCCTTGGCCTGATCCCGCACATCCTGAAACGCCATCCGATCGAAGAGATGCAGCCGGGTGACGTGTTCTGCGGCAACGACGCGTACGAAGGCGGCGGCACGCACCTGCCCGACATTGTCCTCGCCGAACCGGTGTTCGTCGACGGGCAGATCATCGCCTTCGCGGTCAACCTGGCGCACCACGCCGACTTCGCCGACCGCGGTCATGCGCATATCTACCAGGAGGGCCTGCGCATCCCACCGATCCGTCTCTACCGCGCCGGGGTGCTGCAGCGCGATGTGCAGGAGCTGATCCTGCTGAACTGTCAGGTGCCGCGCGAACGGCTGTCGGACTTCCGTGCGCAGATGGCAGCGAACCGGCTCGGAGTGCAGCGCCTGAGAGCGCTGTGCGCGAAATACGGACGCGCGACCGTACTCGCCGCCGGTGACGCGCTGCAAGACTACGCCGAGCGCAGGATGCGTGCCGGCATCGCCGCTATTCCCGAAGGGACCTACCGCTTCGCCGATCGCTATGACTGCCCCGAGATCGATGGCGAACTCGACATGTCCTGCGAGATCGCCGTGCGCGGCGACGAAATGCACTTGCATTTCGACGGCCCGCCGCAGGTCCGCGCCGGACTCAACATGACCTACACGGCCCTGCTCTCCACCGTTTACTACGCGATAAAATCGCTGGTAGATCCTACCATCCCGCCGAATGCCGGCCTCGCGCGCCCGCTCACGGTGACTGCGCCGGAGGGCACCATCGTCAACTGCGTGCATCCTGCCGCGGTAAACGGACGACTCGGCGCGTGCCAGCGCGTGGTGGACCTGATCCACGGCGCATTGTCCGCCGCGATCCCCGAGCGCGTGATCGCCGCGAGCAATGGCGCCTGCACGTCCATCACGTTTGCCGGCCATCAGCCGCACGACAACGCCCTGTGGGTGTATCTTGAAACGATCGGCGGCGGTTCAGGCGCGCGCGCGAGGAAAGACGGCCTCGACGGCGTGCACGTGCACATGACTAACACGTCGAACCTCCCGGTCGAGGCGCTCGAAATCGAATACCCGCTGACCCTGCTCCGCTATGAGCTGGTGGATAGCTCGGGTGGTGCGGGAAGACACCGTGGCGGCATGGGCCTGCGCCGGGTCTACCGTGCTGCGGCGCCCTGCCGCGTGCGCGTTGATATCGCCCGTCGCCTCTCCGCACCGTGGGGATTGTTCGGCGGCCTGCCGGGCGGCAAGGCGCGGATCGTACTGCGCGACGGCGCAACCGGCTTCGAGCAAGGTAGCGGCGGACTTCGCACGGGCGAAATCATAGAGGTGGTGACCGCAGGCTCTGGTGGCTACGGTCCACCAGGCGAACGAGACCCCCATGCAGTCCGACGCGACGTTGAGGAGGAGCGTATCAACCCGGATACGGCAGCGTCCGTGTACGACCCCAACACTGAATGAACCGTCCGTGCCCCACGCCGATACTCATAGTGAGGAGCGCAGCGACGAAGCGAACTCCGGCCAGAGGTTGCTGCGTGACCACGCGCGTCGTGATGACGGAAGGTGCACGCCTGCAAACTGCTCAGGGCCGCACCGCCCCTGACCCGCGCAGGGCAACGATGCGCTGGAACGGGCGGTCCGCGTGCAAAAAAACAGGAACGCTCGACGAGTACCGGGCAACCCAACACGATCGACGACCCAGCTATCGACCAAGCCCGCGTCGGCGATGATCTTCGTCAACTGACGCCGCGTGACGTGGCCGAGGGACCAATCAGAGCATCAGCGACCTCGATCACGCAGTCGACTCAGACGGCACCACGCCTGGGCGAGTCACAATCGTGCATACTGGACAGATATGAACAGACCTCTGTGTCTGTTACACCCTGCATAAGCAGCAGGCGACGATCACTGGCGCCGAGGCACAGAAAGTTACTCTCGATCTTGACTGCGTAGCGGGACTGGAGCCTCACACCCCGTGAGTGCCATCGCCAGTGTGGCGAAGGATCAATTGCAAAGCTGTCGTCGTGGTCGGCCTCATCGTTCTTGTCCCGTAATTCCCGTCAAGTGTCAAACGTCACCGTTTGCATGTGCCTCCCGGATTGCCAGAGAAGTGGTGGCATGACGTCACTAGCCATGAAAGCCATTGTAATGCCGTACGACAAGTTGTCATTCTGTACGACAAGTTGTCATGCCGTACAACCAACACCGGTGGCATTTCCTACCGTACCGGCGGTATTCTCAGGCCGGGTAGGAGTCTGAGGATGACGTTGCCGTCCCTGCGCGACTGGATATTTTCCGCGAAGACCTTCGTTGGCGCGATGCTTGCACTATGGATCGCGTTGCGCATGGGACTTGACCGGCCTTATTGGGCATTGGCGACAGCCTACATCGTCGCCCAACCGCTCACAGGTGCGATGCGATCCAAAGCGGTCTACCGCTTCTGCGGGACAATGCTCGGGGCGGTCGTCACAATCGCGCTCATCCCCAACCTGATCGATGCTCCCGTGCTGCTGATCGCGGCCCTGTCCCTTTGGATTGG
>JASHVB010000748.1 GCA_030039695.1 Acetobacteraceae bacterium | reverse complement strand
TCGTTCGACTGGGGTCCGTGGGGTACCGGTTGGTAAGACTGGATGGGTCAACGGCCGACGCTAGTCTAGCTGGATGTGTGGCTGTCCCTCACGGTGATGGTGTGATTGACTGGAGTCAGGACAGTCGCACTGCTCCGGGCTTGAGGGACGACCATGGAGTATTATACGGTAATCGACGCGTGGTTGGAATGCTCAAGCATTTGCATAGTGAGCTCGAGCGGTCAGAATTTTACGAGCGCCCGGTATTGGGTAGAAAGCCGGCGGTCCGGTACCGCGCCGCCAGCAACAGAAACAGACGTTCCGCCGGCGGCCAGGACTCGCCGGAAGCCACCGACCGCTCGGCTTTGCACCAGGATGTCACCGAAGGGAAGGACTGCCCCGCCAGCGACCAAAACGGCACCTCACTGCGTTGGAAACGTGACGAAGACCCGATCGGTCGGCAGCGAGAGAAACGCAGCTCGGGCGGAAGTCTCGTGTACCCGGGCCAGATACAGCTTCGAGACTTCAGTCCAGTTCACGCGCGCGAAAGTCGAGCGAACGCAGCACCGATAAGTCGAGAACCTCTTGCATGGCTGACCGGGAGCCATCAGCATCCGCGAACGTGCTGGAGCCGTCTGGCACCGATAAGCCTCCTCTCCCCCCTGGTAATCGACCCACACTGGCCAAACCAACGTTACCAGCGCACTAATCCGTTTGCCTTCGAATGGCGCTCTGGGCACGGGGCGTCGTTTGCCCAGGAGGCCGGTTGACAGTGCTGCCAGTCTTTTTTATCAGATGCGGCATGAGACGGCCGCAGTGGACTTACATTGATCTGCGTCAATGCTCTATACGTCGACCAATAAACAGAATGCGGCGACAATCCAATCAAATGCCTCAATGTCGCGGGCCATATGGCTCGGATTGCTGCTTCTTCTCGCTAGCTGTGAAACCCAAAGACCGAGCTTCCTCGCTCGCGTGCATGAAGACTGCGTCCACGGGGACCAGTGGGCCTGCAGCCTGATAAGCTCGCTGTCAAAGGCCCAGAGGTCAGCGCAGCACTGATCCCTTGAATGCTATTTGTGACCTGCCATGGTCGGCAAGCACGGATAGCACTCGCGCTCGCCCGTCAGCGCCAAGGGCCAATAACCTGGCGTTGAACATCATGCTCATGCCCAGTCAGCAGTGAGCGCCGGAGGAGGGGCGTCGGCACGTGGCACAGAACAGAGAAATCGACGTCGTCGGCATAACCCGGCGATGTGGCCGGCTCGCGAGCTCTCAACTCGGATTTTAGCGACGTCTCCGGGCTTCAAATGGCGGGATTTGCATCTATCCGGCGGCGCCTCGATCTAATGTGTCGGCCTGTGGGCGACACCCGGCAATCCGATGACCCGACACCGCATCCTGGATCACGACAAGGACGGCTGCCGAGCCAAAAACGCACTGATCGACGAGATTAGGGGTTTCAGTTGCACCGCCTTCCACCGTAGCTCATCGTTGATCCGAGCGGCCGATTGATTCGCCTTTTCGACCTGCTCGCGAACCTGGTTCCCTGGCAGGGACGTCGGACTGATTGCAGCTGGCGAGATGCCTCGCTATTCGAGCGTGAAGCCGACTTTCAGCGTGACTTGATACCGGTTCACTTTGCCGCCGTCGATGTTGCCACGGATTTGCATGACCTCGAACCACCCAAGATGTCGCAATGTCTCGGAGGCTTTCGAGATCGCATTGTCGATTGCTTTGGAGACGCTCTGCTCCGAGGTTCCGACAATCTCAACTACCTTATACACCGGATCGGACATTCTGTTCTCCCTGACTTGATGTTTGCGTGCCTTGCGCCCGGCTTCCTCTGTTTGAATGGCTGCGTGGCTTCTCGACCATTTGCGCCGTCATGGAACGGCTCGATCCAGACTGCTGAGAGGTCGGTTCATGCTGCGACGACATAGGCCGAAGCGCAAGCCTTAACTCGCTGCGACGGAAAATGACCCTGCCGGGATGAGCAGGGGCCCCAATGCCTCTTCTGGCGCACGATGTAACGGTGCGGAGATCGGCGCAGCTGGATATCCAATCGGTTAGCCTGGTAAAGCTGGCGGCACGTTTGGCACCGGAAGATACCAACATATTGCCCTTGATCGGTGCCAGACTTTCCAGTCGGGTTGACGATCCGTTGCTGGTTTCGGTTGCCGTAGCCAATCCTGGGTGGTGGCTGCGGCTCTGGTCCAGCGACGATGCGAGGTCGGTGGTGATCCCGTTGCCCTCGGTCGGCTGACCCGAGAGGAAGGCTTCTACGGAGCTCCTGCGGCCTCGGACACAGCGCTGCGATCGGAGGCTAGACTTCGGGCGGTTCGTGGTGCGTCCAACCGAAACGCGGCCTTTCTCACCTTTCGCAACCGTCCGAACCAACAGTCGATCTCGGCGCGGCCTCCAGGTCGCCGCCATCACACCCGCACGTCCACGGCAGAGCTGCACGCCTCGTCCGATACGCAGGGCAGCGCTTTGAAGGTCAGCGTCGGGGACGTATTTGTGCGGCTTGTGCGGCAGCGTGGTGTCGGTGACACGCGCGGACGGCCAATGCTGCTGGAACTTTGTGGCAGGCGGCACGGGAGCAGTACCCATGCGGAGAACAGAAAAAGAGAAGATGCTGGCCGGCGAATTGTACAACCCGACCGATGCGGACCTCCAAGCGGAGTTGAAGGCGACACAACAATGGCTGGCCCGCTACAATGACCCCTTGGCCAAGGCGATCCCTGAGCGACGCGCTTTATTGTTGGAACGCCTTGCCGCGGTTGGTGAGGGTGCCGTCGTCCGTCCCCCCTTCCACTGCGACTATGGCTTCAACATCAGCCTCGGCTCAGGGGTATTCCTGAACTTCAACTGCGTCGTTCTCGATGTGGTGGCGGTCGTGATCGCAGATCGGACCCAGATCGGGCCGGCCGTGCAAATCCTCACTGCCGACCATCCGCGTGATCCGGCCGCCCGCGCATCGGGTCTGGAGTTTGGTCGGGCTATCCACATCGGGCGCAATGTCTGGATCGGAGGTGGCGCAATCATCCTGCCCGGCGTGACCATCGGAGACGACGCCCTGATCGGCGCAGGAAGCGTGGTGACCCGCGATGTGCCGGCCGGTGCCACCGCATTCGGGAACCCCGCCCGCATCCGCTCCTGACCCGCCACGATCACCATGACCTTGATGTTGCATCGTGTGGTGAGAGCTATGCGTTTCCAATCGGTGAGAGCCGCCTCATGGACACGACGCCAACTCGGACCGCCGGAGTCGCACGATTATGGCCCGCTCAATGCGACTGCCAACGGTGGATTCCGACAGGATCGTCCGGTCTCCGTTGCTCAAGTCATCGATGGTACGGCATTAAAGTGCCGCGCGAGTGGGACGTGAAGGCAGCAATCCGATGGTGAGAGCTGGAAACGATTGTTCAGGTGTGCCGAGAGAGCGGTCCGAACGCTCGCGGTGAACAGGAGTTGAGTAAGACATGCGGATCCGGTGGCGGCGGCTGATTGCGAAGTCCTGGCTGGCCTCCAAGTGGCACTATCGTCGCCACGGCCTTGCTCTAGAGGGGCGACCGTCGGACGAGGTTTGGTATTTCGCCTATGGCTCAAACATGCATCCAGCCACTTTCGAGGCGCGTCGGCGGATTAAGCCGCTGGAGCGGCGGGTTGGCCAGATCGTGGGGTATCGTCTCCGTTTCAACCTTGAAGGCCGTCCCAGGGGTAAGGCGGCCCCCGCGAACATATGCGTGGACGACAATGGCGAAGTCTGGGGCGTCCTCTACCGGATCACCCGCCGTGATCTTCTCCGCTTGAACTCGACCGAAGGCATTCCGGGCCATGGCTACAGGCCGGTCGCCGTCGGTGCACTCGACAACGACGGCAACCGGCTAACAGCAGTGGCATATATGGCGGTTGGCAAAGAGACGGACGGCAATCCATCGCACAGGTACATCACTCTGCTCCGTGATGGCGCGAGGTTCCACGGCTTGCCGGCGTCATGGATCGAGTATTTGGATTCCGTGCTGCACGTCGAGTAGCTGTTTATGACGGCGATCAATATCTGTAGGGAAATAATCTGGGTAAGATCGCCAAGGCAGGCAGGCGCGCGTCGACCGCCGATGAAGAACATCTGACTCGCTCCGCCGGAATTCACGCCGGGAGCGACCGAAGCGATGAATATCCCTCCTCAGTTCTTTGCCGACAGTCCGAATCCGAGGTCCAGCCTGACGGCAGTGGCCCCACGCGCAGGGTCATCTTTTGGTATAAACGGTGCCGAGCAGATGGACTCGGCGCAGCACGTTGCATCGGCGTCCATCCTTTAAGAGTATGCCCAATGCGCGTGCGCCCCGTGCCAGCAGGAGACTTGATAGTCGGTTCAGCCAGACACCCCACGCGTCATCCACCTGCACAAGTAGACCGCCAGTCAGCAGCAAGGCTGAGGCGTAAACGGCCGCGACAAGGGCGATGGTGGCCTGGTAGGACATGCTCTGCCGGAGCGTGATGAACAATCCACACCCAAGGGAACAGAGCAACGGAAAGTGGAACACGTAAATGGGGAATGAAAGCCGGCCGAGTAGGAGAAGCGGTCTCGCGCTGAACGCGCGTGCGACCCGCTCATTGCCGACCAGGCCAAGGATTATCAACAGGCCGCTCACCGTGTGCAGCACGATCCGGTCATACCGGTACCCGGCGGCATCCTGAACCACAGGAACGAATGAATATGCTCCTACCGGTTCGAGGTAGCCAAACAGGAACATACCAAGGCTGATACTGACGGCTGTGGCGAACGCGCTCAGCCTCCCTCGCCGAGTCCAGACTACAAATGCCAGACCTGTCCCGGCGACAAATGAAAGTAACCAAGGATCGACCGCGATTGCCAAAACCACGGCGGATATCAGAATGATGCCGCAAGCCTTTACAGAGACTCGGCAAATAACCAGCGCCAATGCCAAACTGAGAGAACTGCCGAACAGCTCGTGGCGCATAGTCCAGAGCACCGGATCATAGGCATCGGACTCGTCGAGAAATGCCCCGACCAACCCCTCACGGAGCGCTCCCGTCAATGACGGAGTGGGCATCCTGCCCGGCGCGCCACCGCCGTATGATGCGAGCCAATCAGACCCGGTGAGGTCGCCGGCCTCCCGGTAGCGAAACAGGCCGAAATGGAAGAGGCCATAGGCGAAGAGAACAGCAAGCACTGACAGGCCCGCCAGTCTCGGCCAACGTTTGGCAACGGCCTGGACGAGCGCGCGAGATTGGCCAGAACGAAAGAACCGAAGCGGAATGACAAATCCGGAGAGTACGAAGAACACAGCCACCGCCGCCGGCCCGTCCATCAATGCCGTCGCCACGTTGCCGGCCAGGCCCTGTGATGGCCAGCCCGCCACGGTACCGAGCTCCCACGGCGCGAATGCCCATAGAAAGTGCCAGACAACCACCGTCACGGCTGCGAGTCCTCGCAGCCCTTCGAGCTGCAGCAGTCTGCCGACATTTATTAGACGGCCCGTTTGAGTGCGCATCACGTCGTGCATCGTCGGCGTATCACTCAAGGCGACGCACTCTCGATTGCGGTGCAGACCGTGGGGGATCGGTTACAGCCAATATTGATGTCGTGGGGGGATGGCAAAGTTCCTCCACATGATCGCTTGGTCCAGAGTCTCCGGCGAAGCTCCAGTATCCGGATCTGGCATGTCCGCTGACGGTTGCCCTGGGCGATATCGCCGGCTCATGCCCGAAATGTGGCTTAACCAGACGTCATTGCCTCAATTAGTCTTGAGATTACGTTGTGGGGTCGAGGCGCGTATGGAGCCGGTATTCGACGAGACCCGAGATGTTCCGAATCACTCGCCAGCGGCCTCTCGGTTACGACGCCATCAGGACAACGGTCACAATTACGGCGCGGTACGCATGCGTACGAATGAATCGCTCACCATCGCACTAACCAATTTGTGACATTGACAGCGACCGTGACGCACCACCGTTCGGTGGCCGGCACAATGGCGATCGGTCCGACCCAACGCGGACAAGCCCTCCCCCAGCGAAAATTTGCTATCCGCCCGACGCGGCGCTACCGGTCGTCCGGGTAGCGTCAGGCAGGAACAGCGGCAATGGCACCCCTGCTCGAAGGGAAGGTTGCGATCATATCGGGGGGCGCACACGGCATCGGCGCCGCTGAGGCCCACACCTTCTGCCGGCATGGTGCCCGCGTGGTCGTTGGAGACCTGCGCGACGACGAAGGCAAGGTCCTGGTTGGCGAAATCAACGGCGCCGCATCGGCGAACGTCGCGGCCTACACCCACCTCGACGTGCGTAGCAGCGATTCCTGGGAGGCCATCGTGCGCCTGGCGGAAACGAGCTTCGGCAAACTCACGACGCTGGTGAACAACGCCGGCGTTCCCGCTCGTTCCGGCTTGGAAGAAACCACCGAAGCCGAATGGAACGCCACCATAGACGTTGACCTGAAGGGCACCTGGCTCGGGATGAAGGCCTGCATTGCGGCAATGAGACGCGCGGGCGGCGGCGCGATCGTCAACACCTCGTCGCATTACGGGCTGGTCGCGTCGGGCCGTGCGATGACTTACCACACCGCGAAAGGCGGCGTGTTGATGCTGAGCAAGGCCGCCGCCGTGGAATATGCCGCGCAGAACATCCGCGTGAACGCGATCCATCCCGGCCTGACCGACACCGTTCGCATCGCCAGCCTGCCGCCGACGTGGCGACAGGAATTGCTGGACAGCGTGCCGCTCAAGCGCATTGCCCGGCCTGAGGAGGTTGCCAACGCGGTGTTGTTTCTGGTCTCCGATCTCGCTTCCTACATGACCGGCGCGTCGCTGGTCGTTGATGGCGGCCTCACCGCAATCTGACCGGATATGATCGTTCCAACGAACCGTCTGTCCTGCACCACCGCCACATTCGGCGGCACACTGGAGCACCGCCTCGCGGCCATCCGCGGCGCCGGTTTTGGCGCGACCGAAATATGGCCGCGCGATTTGTTCGAAAGCTTCACCGACGCCGATACCGCAGTGCAGCTGTTACGCGACAGTGGACTCGCGGTTTCCTGCCTGCAGGGTCTGCGCGATTTTGAAAGCATGCCGCCCTCGGTCCGCGAGCACAAGTTGGAACTGGCGGACCATCTCATCGACCAAATGCAGATGCTCGGCACCGATCTGCTGGTGCTGTGTTCCAACACCTCGGCTGACTGCAGCCGTGACTGGTCGCGCGCCATCGACGACCTTCGCGCGCTCGGCGATCTTGCCCGCACGCGCAACGTTCGCATCGGCTACGAGCCGCTATGTTATGCGCCGTGGATCGCCGACTATCGTGTGGCCTGGGACCTCGTGCGGCAGGCCGATCACGATCACGTCGGCCTCGTTCTCGATTCCGCACATGTTTTTCTGCTGGACCTGCCGCCGGAGCCGATCCGCGACATCCCCGGCGATAAGATCTTCCTTGTCGAGTTTGCCGACCTGCCCACCGCCAACCTGCCGATCCGCGAGCTTGTCCGCTACTATCGCCTGTTCCCCGGGGAGGGCGCGCGGCCGATGACGGCGTTTGCGCGCCACATTCTGCAGACCGGATATGCCGGTTATTACTCGGTGGAGATCTTCAGCAGCCGCTACGAGGCGATGCCGCCGGCACAGGTCGCGCGGCGCGCATTCGACGCCACAGCACAATTGTTTCAGCTGCTCTGATATCGGCCGGCGGCGGCGAAAGCCTGTCTTCGCTCGCCAGTCGGAGCTCGCCGCAAGGCCGCCCCGCACTCATCACCGGGGGCACCCGCGGCGTCGCGCCGGCCCCGCCATCGCCCACCGTTTCGTCGAAGCCGGCGCATCGATCGTACTTGGCGAGAGGAACGCCGAAGACGCAATTGAGATCCAGCATCGGCCCGCGGACCATCAGCCCCGCGGTGGGTCCGTCCCGATCAAATTCCCCGCGCCTGCCTCGGCCATTCTTTTGCGCTGCCGGCAGATGAGAGCGCGATGAACTTCATCAGGAGTCGCCCTCATGCAAGAAGCGTTCCTGAATCACCGATACGGTGGGACGGATGAATCGGGGACGCCGCCGACCCCGCCACGACCATACTGATCCTGCTCGCGGCCGGACCACCGCCCTGTTCACCGCGGTCGTGGAGGTGTGACGCCCACATCGAACTTTTTGCCGAAGCCGCGCGCGGCAATGAAGTCGGTGTGGCCGATGGAGCGGGTGACGGGAATCGAACCCGCATAGCCAGCTTGGAAGGCTGGAGCTCTACCATTGAGCTACACCCGCGCGGATGCTGGTTTAACTGCAGCGACGGGTCCGCGCAACCGCACATGATGACCTCCGTCGCTGTGGGGACGAGGTGTAGACGGGGTACGCCGCTATTCGCCTCGCTCCCTTTGTCTTACTCTCCCCCAACGGTCGTCCAACCCGGCAGGAGGGCGCAGCCAATGTCCGGACTCAACGTGGCTTCCGAACCGCAAGTCGCATGGCCGTCGAACGGCCTCAGCGAGGTTCCGTTCCGTGTCTACACCGACCCCGCCCAGTACGCCCTGGAGCAGCAACGCATTTTCCAGGGCCCGACCTGGAATTACCTGTGCCTGACAATGGAGCTGTCGAACCCCGGCGATTACGTCGCGACCACCGTCGGCGAGGCCGCGGTGATCGCGACGCGCGATTCAGCCGGTAACATCAATGCCTTCGTCAACCGCTGCGCGCATCGCGGCAATCTGCTTTGCTTCGAACAGCGCGGCAACGTGAAGGAGATAAGCTGCATCTATCACGGCTGGACCTATGACCTGCAGGGACAGCTGACTGGCGTCGCGTTCGAGCACGGCGTGAAGCGCCAGGGCGGCATGCCGCCCGAGTTCCACAAGGAAGAGCACCATCTGCGCCGCCTGCGCGTCGCGGAAATCGCCGGCCTGGTGTTCGGCACGTTCGATCCCGATGCGCCGGACCTGGAGACCTATCTCGGCGCCGCGGTCTGCGGCGGCATTCGCCGCGTGCTGAACCGCCCGGTGACGTTGCTCGGTCGCAGCACGCAGGTGTTGCCGAACAACTGGAAACTTTATTTCGAAAACGTGAAGGACACCTACCACGCCAGCATCCTTCACTTGTTCCTCACCACCTTCCGCATCAACCGCCTCAGCCAACCCGGCGGCATCTGGATCGCCGACAACGGTGGCAATCATTTCAGCCAGGCGAAGATGGACTACGCGGCGGAAGACGCCGACTACAAGGCGGCCGCGTTGCGCGCCGACAGCGAATTCCATCTGCGCGACCCCTCGGTGATCGAGTCGATCGACGAATACGGCGACAGCGTCTCGGTGCAGATTCTGACGATCTTCCCCGGCATGGTGCTGCAGCAGATTCGCAACACGATCGCCATCCGCGTGCTGCGCCCACGCGGCGTCGATCGCAGCGAGCTCGACTGGATCCATCTTGGCTTTGCCGGCGACGACGAGGCGATGACCGAGCGCCGGTTGCGCCAGGGCAAC
>JASHVB010000747.1 GCA_030039695.1 Acetobacteraceae bacterium | reverse complement strand
ATCCCGTTTGTCCTCGTGGGCGACGTGGGATTCTATCAACGCAGCGAGATCAAAGACGCGCTTGCCTTGCTGCGCATCGCGATCGCCCCGGACGATCGACAATCCGATGAAGCAGTGCGCCGCGTCATCAACGTGCCCGCGCGCGGCTTTGGCGCCAAGGCTATGGAGACCCTCGAAGCCGACGCGGCATGGCGCTGCGTGTCCCTGATGACAGCGCTCGAGACCGCGCCCCTGCCCGCGCGCAGCCGAAATGCCGGCCTCAAATTCGCTGATGCGATCCGGCGCGTAGCGCGGGATCAATCCGTCACGCTCGCCGATCAGATTTCCGCCCTTCTCGACGTCACGGGCTATCGCACCATGCTGCGCGAAAGTCGCGCCGAGACAACCGAAGGCCGGCTGGAGAATGTGCAGGAACTCATTGTCTTGGCCGGCGGGTTCCACACCGGCCGCGAGTTGCTCGACCACGCCGCCCTCGCCACCGAGAATCCCGACGAGATCGCCGGAGGGCAAGTGCGGTTGATGACATTGCACAAGGCCAAGGGCCTGGAGTTTCGACAGGTCTTCCTGCCGGGTTGGGAGGCAAACGCATTCCCTCCGCCCTACGGCGACCTCGCGGAGGAACGGCGCCTCGCCTACGTCGCCCTCACGCGCGGCATGCGACGCGTCAGCATTTCACATTGTAACGTCCGGCTGGGTTTTGCCGACCCGTCACCCTTCCTGGACGACATCCCCGACCGACATCGCATTGACGGCTGGTTACGAAATCAACCGCACCATCAGCTCCAGCCAAAACGCCATCGCACCCTGGTCGACGCGCTCAAGGATCTCGAACGCCTCAAGCGCCTCTGAGACAAAGCGTCCTGTCAATGTCTTATTCGCTGTGATGGCAGCGGAACCTGTGGCGACAGCAGCGGACCGTCGATCACTTCGAACTTGACCCCCTTAAGATCATCGTCTCCGGCCGCCTCGCCCCAGCCTTCGAGATAGTGCGCCAGCATGAGCTCCGACCGGCCCGGAATCCTGATCCAGTAATAGCCGTCCAGATAATCCCACCCCAACGTCGGGTCCTCGCCTTCAATCTTTCTGCGGTCACTCAGGATCTTTTCGTAGCGTTGCTTCCACGTAGCGCCGATTGCGGGGTCGGGCGGCTGCAGCGGACCCGCAAGAACCACCACCCGGCGTTCGTCAGGGTAATCCTCCCCATCGCCGAATATCCACCAGCCGTCACGGTACGCAGCGATAACCACTGTCCCGAACCGCCGCTCGCGGACCCAGTACAAGCCTTCAGCTCGCTCCATGAAATATCACCCCTCGGTCCATTCATACCTGACGTCGCCGGCTATCTACCATGCGCTGTGTGCGACGCGTCACCATTTCATGTGCAACGTCCGAGTCGGCTTCATCGAGTTATCACTCTCTCGAAACGGCATACTCGACCCGCATCACGTGGACGGCCAGTTACGAAACACCCGACAGCGCACACGATCAGCGCCTTCTTTGCCACCATCGCTTCGGCACCTGGGGCGGCGCAAGCGGGCCGTCGATTATCTCAACCTTACCCTTCAATTCGTCTCCAGCGACCTCGTCCCAGGCGCCCTCCATGAAACACGCCATCACCGGCTGCGACCGGCGCGGAATCCTGACCCAGTAATAACCATACAGATAGGCCCATCCGGACCTCGGATCCTCGCCTTCAATCTTTCTTCGCTCACTCAAAATCTTCCGGTAGCGTTCCTTCCACGTAGCGCCGATTGCAGGGTCAGGCGGCTCCAGCGGGCCACCGAGGACCATCAGTCCGCGTTCGCTATTCAAATCGTCCCCATCGCCGAATATCCACCAGCCGTCACGGTACGCCGCAACAACCACTTCGCGGTATTTCCGCTCGCAGACCCAGTACAAGCCTTCAGCTCGCGCCATGAGATAGCAACCCTCGGCCCAGCAATGCCTGACGTGGCCAGCCTTCTACACCAACTCAAGCCGCTCACACAGACTCACCCTGGATGAAAACCGGATAACACTCCGCGTGGAACGGCCGGTTGCAGTCATCCGGAACAGCGGGCGAACAGCCAGGCAAATAAGAGCACTGCCGCCTACGGTCCGACCGCCGCAAAGGGTGGGTCCTCGCCATGCTCGCCTCGGGCTGCGCGTGGCTCCGGTCCCACGCGACACAGCGCGCGCCTTTGCCCCGGCCGCCCCGAGACGGCGCGAAATGGGTCTTGGAAATGCCGGAAAGGGTCGTGACCAGGACACGGTCCGACGAAGACAGTGACAACCGGAGCGGCGACAGTGCGGACCCGTTCTGGATTGCCCGGCGGGACGTGTAGCACTGGCGGAATTGTCCGGATAGGTGATCGTCAGCGCCGCCGCCGAGGCGCGCGCCTCTCTCGCGCACACACGCGCTCCCGACTCAACTTCCGAAGCGGCGTCCCGCCAGCCGCAGCTCCAACGCCTCCAACAACTCAGGAGAGATCCAATGAGCGCTACACCAGGATGTGGTGATGCACTCGCGCGCGTACACATCATTGAAGTATTTGCCGACGACAATCGCGGCGCTCCGATTATCGAGGTTGCTATTGTTCAGAATGAAACGCAGCCGAGCGTCAGGGACGTGGAGCAATTAGCCCGCCTGCTAACAATAGCTCCGCTCCTCTATGCACGAGTGGTCGACCTGCCCCTGAAGGGACGATCGCGCTTCATCGCGATTGGCACGCGCTCGGCCAGCGGCGCCATGGCTTGGCGCTTCGTATGGGACGGCAACGAAACCAAAGCGGGCCTCAAGCGATTCCAGCGCGCCGTTTCTGCCGGCTTCCTCCGCCAGCTTGAAGCAACCATTCGGGAGGGCCGGCACGGCGTGCAGAACGGACCTGTTCGCCGCCACCGACGACTGACACGGGAACGCCGGAGGGTCGATCACGCCGCCTGACGGTGTCCGTATGACGGCCCGCCAGGAAATTTTCGGGGTACAGAGCTTCATTCGCGTCGCGCGGCTGGATGCTCCGCCCATGGACCGCGACAGCAGACAGCCCGAACCGGACGCTCGCGCTCGCGGCCAGCCCCAACCGCCGTCTCACGGTAACAGCATCGAGAGGCTTCCCATGACGCTTCCGTCAACCTGCCATCACGCCCCGTGGGCACTCATCCGACGCAACGGCGATACCCCTGGCAAACGTCTCTCGACGCGGATGGCCTATCTCACCGACAGAATCGGCGATCCCGACCGGCCGGGGCCACCCAGTCGCGCTGCGCGGCTACATCATGCGTAACGACATGACAGGATGGACCAGGCATGCACGACGCACCGAACCGTGCGACGTCATCAAAACATGGCGCTGGAAACCAACCGCGACTGACGTACGCAAGGTGAAAGCGTGGCTGCCGATTGCACTATCGCCGGCGGATCAAGCACCGAACACAAAAGACGGGCGCGCCCGATGAAGGAACCCGTGCTGCTTACGCGTCCGCCGCTGCAAGGGTCGCACGCCGAAGACGGCGTCCGTCGAGCTAACGTCCTTGCAGCGGCAGACGCCAAGCTGCGTGCGGGCGACATGGAGCAAAGTCAGTGCAGAACGTAAGCAAGGAGACAATCATGGACACGCTCGTTGCAGAAAGGCAGAGCACAATAGTTGAACGACTTGCGCCGATCTCAAGGCAGATCTGGGATGCGAAGTACCGGTTGAAGACATCCGACGGAACGCCGCTCGACCTCACCATCGAGGATACCTGGCACCGTGTCGCTACTACACTTGCCGCAGCCGAGACGAACCCGGAACAATGGCGTGGGAAATTCTATGAGGCGCTCACCGATTTCCGGTTCCTGCCGGCTGGCCGCATCCTGGCCGGCGCCGGTGCCGATCGCCGCGTCACGCTCTTCAACTGCTTTGTGATGGGCAACATCGAGGACGACCTCGGCTTGATCTTCAACCACCTGCGTGAGGCAGCCCTGACGATGCAGCAGGGTGGCGGCATCGGTTACGACTTCTCCTCGATCCGCCCAAAAGGCGCGCCCGTCAAAGGTGTCGGCGCGGACGCTTCGGGTCCGCTCTCCTTCATGGAGGTGTGGGACGCGATGTGCCGCACCATCATGTCCGCCGGCGCTCGCCGCGGCGCCATGATGGCAACACTCCGCTGCGACCATCCCGACATCGAGGCTTTCATTGACGCTAAGCGTGAACAGGGGCGGCTCACCAACTTCAACCTCTCTGTGCTGGTTACCGATGCGTTCATGAAATCTGTCGAAGGCGATGCTGACTGGCCGCTCGTGTTCGAGAACCAGGTGGTTCGCAGCGTGCGTGCGCGCATGCTGTGGGAGAGCATAACCCGCGCGACCTACGACAATGCCGAACCGGGTGTGATCTTCATCGACCGGATCAACGCCCGCAACAATCTCGCTTACTGCGAGACAATCCATGCGACCAACCCGTGTAGCGAACAGCCGCTGCCACCCTACGGGGCGTGCCTTCTCGGCTCCATCAACCTGGCCCGCCTTGTCCGTTATCCGTTCACCGCCATGGCACACATCGACGAGGATGAGGTTACCGACCTCGCGCGCACTGCCGTGCGCATGATGGACAACACGGTCGATGTATCGGGTTATCCTCTCGACCAGCAGCGACAGGAGGCTTTCGCAAAGCGCCGCATCGGCCTCGGCATAACCGGCCTTGCCGATGCGCTGATGATGATGAGCCTCCGCTACGGCTCAACCGAGGCAGCAGCCCAGGCCGAAGCCTGGGCGGAGACCATTAACCATGCAGCCTATCGCGCGTCGTGCGACCTGGCGCTCGAGAAGGGGGCCTTCCCACTGTTCGACCGTGATCCGTACCTCGCCGGCGAGACGGTACGAGAACTCCCTGACGACATCTTGGCGGCCATCGCCGCAGCCGGTATCCGCAACGCGCTGTTGACCTCAATCGCCCCAACCGGGACGATCTCGCTACTAGCCGACAACGTTTCCAGCGGTATCGAACCCGTGTTTGCCCTGAGCTACACGAGGAAGATCCTCGAACCCGACGGCTCGCGCCGCGAGGAAGACGTCACCGATTATGCAGTGCGCGGGTTCCGTGAACAGTTCGGAGACGAAGCACCGCTGCCCGACTACTTTGTCACCGCCCAGGACCTGACACCGGCGGAGCACGTCCGGATGCAGGCAGCCGTGCAACGGCATGTCGACAGCGCCATTAGTAAGACCGTAAACGTTCCTGAGGATATCAGCTTCGGCGCGTTTCAGGACGTGTATTGGGACGCGTACAGAAGCGGCTGCAAGGGTTGCACGACCTACCGCCCAAACCCAATCCGCGGATCCGTCCTTGAGGTGAAGACATCGAAACCACCCACACCACCTTCGCCGGCCGCTCCAGTATCAAACGACCTCTTATCGCGACCGGATAAAGTCCTCGGCGCCACGTACAAGCTACGCTGGATGGGGACCGAGCACGCATTCTACATCACCGTGAACGACGTGGAGGACAGCGGACCACGGCGGCCGGTCGAGATTTTCATCAACTCGAAAAACCTCGAACATTATCCCTGGGTGGTGGCGCTGACGCGTATGATCAGCGCGGTGTTCAGACGGGGAGGGGACGTGTCCTTCGTCGCCGAGGAACTCAAGCAAGTATTCGACCCGCGGGGCGGCCAGTGGAACAACGGCCGCTACGTTCCGTCCCTGGTCGCTGCCATCGGAGATGTCATCGAGCGGCACATGCGCGAGATCGGCTTCCTCGACACCGATGCAAGCGGATCACCGCTGCTCCAGCCGGCAGAGTCCACACCGACAGATGGGAGAGGTTTTGCCGGCCCCTTTTGTCCACGATGCAACCAGCCAGGGCTGCTCAAGGAGGCCGGCTGCCTGACATGTGTCCACTGCGGATGGTCCAAATGCAGCTGACCGCCAGGCTGACGCGCAAACCCGCCCCCGCCGGCCAACCGCTTTCGCGGCCAGGTTGACATGAACAGACCAGGAACATATGATTCCAGACATGGCTGGCTGGGAACCGACGCCGTCAACGCCCATTGGCGATTGCAGAGATTGGTTTGTGCGGCCACGCTGCCGATGCGGTCACGCAGGTACATATAAGCTCGCCGATTTAGCAGCCATGTATGACAAGCGGATCACTATTGGCCAACTCGGGCGTCGGTTTCGATGCCAGCAATGCCAGCAGAAGCCAGACGAGATTCATTTGCTGTCGTCGATTGATCCATACGCGACAGAAAAGCCACTCGTCATACAGGTACAGCCTTAGTTGGCGAACGTCTTCGATCGCTGGCAAGATTGATTACCGCACAGCGGCCCGCCGGCGCAAAGGGTGGGTCCTCGCCATGCTCGCCATGCTCGGCCGCAAGCCGGCCTGTGCGTGGCTGCGCGTGGCTCCGGTCCCGCGCAAGCGCGCCTTTGCCCCATCGGCCGCCATGCGGGGCTTGGGAGGCGAAAGGAGCCTCCCATGCCGAAACCCTGGAAACACGCCACCCAACACCACGACCATTATCAGGAAGTAACCGACAAAATCATCGCCATTCTCGAGAAGGGTGTCCTGCCTTGGCGACGGCAATGGGACGCCGGCCGCTGTGACGTGCCGGTCAATGCCGTCACCAGGCATACATACCGCGGCATCAACCGCGTCGTCCTTGACATGCTCGGGATAGGTTTCGGCGCCGATCCGCGCTGGTGCAGCTATCGCCAGGCGCTCGCGCGTGGCTGGCAGGTCCGGCGCGGCGAAATAGGAACACGCATTTACTTCTATAAGCGCATCGAGCGGAACGCGCACGGCGAAAGTCCGGAAAGGGAAGGGGAGGGCCATGACCGCCGGGCCTTCTTCCCGCTGCTCAGGGCCTACACGATCTTTCATGCGAGCCAAATCGACGGCATCCCCGATCACGTGCCGCCTAACGCCGGCGAGACCGCATGGCAAGAACCGGACGCGGTGCAGAAAATCATCGCCGCAAGCGGAATCGAAGTTCGGTCGGTTGGCGATCGCGCCTGCTATGTTCCCGCCCAGGATGTCATCTACCTTCCGCCCGCTCACGCCTTCGCTAGCGCTGACCTCTGGGCCGAGGTGGCGCTTCACGAATTTGCGCACGCGACAGGAGCCCCGTCACGCCTGGATCGCAAGCTCTCGACCATCTTCGGCTCATCGGACTATGCCTTCGAGGAGCTGATCGTCTCACTTGCCACCAGCATGGCCGGCCCTGAGCTCGGTGTCGCCGTCGATTTCGATAACCAGGCAAGTTATATCGACGATTGGCTGGGCGCGATGAAAGCGGAAAAGAAAACGATATTTCGCGCCGCCGCTGAGGCACAGCGCGTCGCCGATTACATTGTCGGTCTTCATCCCGACTACGCGGCAGCCCACGCACGACCCGACAGCGACGAAATCGTGGCCGAGGATGCGGGCGATGCACTCGCGGAAGCAGCGTGATGTGATCGCTGAGGCTTTGTCTCGAAACACTCGACGCCGAATGAGGACGCTCATGAAGTTTGCAATCTACCATA
>JASHVB010000746.1 GCA_030039695.1 Acetobacteraceae bacterium | reverse complement strand
CAGCTCATCGCGTCGGGAGGGCAACATGAAGACGCTGACCCAGGAGCAGGTCGACTCCTTTCACTACAATGGCTTCCTGTTCCCCATCCCCGCGTTGACGCCCGTGGAGATCGCCACCTGCCTCGCCGGCCTGCAGCGGCTGGAGACGGAAGTTGGTTCACCCGTCGCTGATGCCGACATCAAGTGGCGCTCGCACGCTTATGCACACTCGCCCTGGTTCAACGATCTGATCCGCCACCCGCGTATCCTCGACGCAGTAGAGGACGTGATCGGGCCCGACATCGTGGTATGGACCAGCACTTTCTTCATCAAGGAACCTCGCTCGCCGACATTCGCCGCGTGGCACCAGGACGGCACCTATTTCGGCTTGGAGCCCAAGGCGCAGGTCTGCGCGTGGGTGGCGTTGACGGATGCCACCGCGGAAGCGGGGTGCATGGAAATGCTGTGCAGCCGCGGCGCGCCGCGCCAGCGGCGCCATGCGGCGCTTGGCCTGGCAAACAGCATCAACCGCGCCGGGCAGACGATCATGGAACCGCTCGATGACGCGAAGCCGGTGGCGATGGCGTTGCGTGCTGGTGAATTCTCCTTGCACCATGAGCTCGCGGTGCACCGCTCGGCCCCGAACAACGCGTCGCATCGGCGCGTCGGCATCGGGCTGAACTACGTCCCCACCCATGTGCGCGTGGATAGCCCGGTGCGGCTGAAGGCGATGCTGGTGCGCGGCGAGGACCGCTACGGGCATTTCGACCTGATCGATCCGCCGGCAGCGGAGCGCGATGCAGCTGCGCTGGCAGTGCACCGGGCGGTCAGCGACAGCTATCGTGAGAATTACCGGATTCAGGTGGAGCGTCACGAACGCACGTTCGCCTGATGCGACGGTCATTGCGAGGAGCGTGGCGACGAAGCAATCTCCCGCCGGGGATCGCCTGTTCGCGATGCCGCTCGCAGTGACATAGGATATAGGAACCACCGACATGCGTCCTTCCGGCCGCGCCGCCGACGCCTTGCGCGCGATCACGCTGACTCCTGGGTATTCACGTCACGCCGAGGGCTCATGCCTGATCCGCATAGGCAATACCGAAGTGCTGTGCGCCGCCAGCGTGGAAGGCCGCGTACCGCTATTCCTGCGGAATTCGGGCCGGGGCTGGGTCACCGCGGAATACGGTATGCTGCCGCGCGCGACGCATACGCGCGGCGAACGCGAAGCGGCACGCGGCAAGCAATCGGGCCGCACGCAGGAAATCCAGCGGCTGATCGGCCGCTCGCTGCGCGCGGTGGTGGACCGAGCGGCGCTCGGCGAGATGACGATCACGCTCGACTGCGACGTGCTGAACGCCGACGGCGGGACGCGCTGCGCCGCCATCACCGGCGCGTGGGTGGCGCTGTCTCTGGCATGTCGGCATCTGGTGACGATGAATGTGCTGAAGCGCTCGCCGCTGACCGGCCAGGTCGCGGCCGTGTCGTGCGGCATCGTCGGGGGTGAGCCGGTTCTTGACCTGGATTACGCGGAGGATTCAGGCGCGGATGCCGATGCGAATTTCGTGCTGACCGATTCCGGCGGGCTGGTGGAAGTCCAGGCCACCGCAGAACGCACCGCCTTCACCGAGCCCCAGTTCCTTGCGCTACTCGAACTCGCCCGCAAGGGCACCGGCGAATTGTTTCGCTCCCAGCGCGAAGCGGCTGGCGCATGACGGTGCGGCGGCTGGTGCTGGCCAGCCACAACCCAGGCAAGCTGCGCGAGATCGAGGATCTGCTGCAACCGCTCGACATAGCGGTGATGTCCGCTGGCGCCTTGGGCCTGCCAGAGCCGCTCGAGGACGCCCCGGACTTTGTCGGCAATGCCCGGATCAAGGCGTTGGCGGCGGCGCAGGCGAGCGGAATGCCGGCGCTCTCTGATGATTCGGGATTCTGCGTCGCTGCGTTGGGCGGCGCGCCGGGCGTCCATTCCGCGCGCTGGGCCGGACCGAACAAGGATTTCACCGCAGCGATGGAGCGTGTACGCGGCGAGATGGGCGGGGCGGACGACAAACGCGCGTGGTTCGTTGCGGCACTGTGTCTTGCCTGGCCGGACGGGCGGACGGCGACGTTTGTCGGCCGCGTGGATGGAATCGCGGTGTGGCCACCGCGTGGGAATAAGGGTTTCGGTTATGACCCGATGTTCCTGCCGGCAGACGGCACGCTCACGTTTGGCGAACTCGAACCGGAACTGAAGCACGGCGTCAGCCACAGGGCACGCGCGTTCGCGCAGTTGGTACCACACCTTGGCCGCGCTTCGCTCTGACATCGCCCATGCGCAGCGTCGGCGTTGCGTGGATTGACATCACCCCTCCAGAAAATGCCCGAACGCTCTCAACGGCCGCAGATCGTCACAGACAATCTTCGTGATTGCCAGCATCGGCACCGCGAGGATCGCACCGGGCACGCCCCACATCCAGTACCAGAACACCAGGGCCAGGATGATCGCCACCGGATTGATGGTGAAGCGCCGCGCCATCAACATCGGTGTGACGATCTCGCCTTCGGCCACGTGCACGGCGAAATACAGACCGACCGGAAGCAGCGCCCACCACGTGACACCAAGCGACAGCACACCCGCCATCAGGAATATCACCAGGCCGACCATGGCGCCCAGGATTGGCACGTAGTTCAGTACGAAGGCGATGGTGCCCCACAGGAGTGGATTGGCGACGCCACAGCCCCACATGATCGCCATGGTCAGCAGACCGACCACTGCATTGATGAGTGTGACCGTGATCAGATACACGGAGATATTGCGCTCGATATGCAGCGATATCTCGACCGCCTGCCGCTTCTCGGCAAAACGAGGGAGAATCTCTACCAGGCGGCGCAAGAACAGTTCGCCGGCCACCAGCAGATAGAATAACACAATTAGTGTGGTGAACGCGCCGGCGGCGACGGTTGCTGTCCCGGTCAACAGAAAGCCCACGATGTTCGGTGGTCGTGATGCCTGCGCTTCCGGAAACGGCGTGACACCGCCGGTGGTGAAGCTGAGTATGCCGTCGAGCGCGCTGTGGATGGCAGCGATCGGCCGCTGCAGGATTGCCAGCTTCTGCTGCACCTCGGGCAGCGCCTCGGGCAGCTTTCCGGCCCAATCCGCGGCTGGCCCGGTTAGTGCACTGATCAGGGCCGTGAGTAGGACAATCAGCAGCAGTAACGCCACCAGCGCGCCGATCGGTCGCGGCAGCCCGATCCGGTCGAGTACGCGTACCAGCGGCTGCAGCAGCAACTTGAGAACAATGGCTAGCACGACTGGCAGGACAATCTCGGAAGCAACGTAAAGTACCGCGAATACCGCCAGCAGAAACAAGCCGCCGAGAAAGATGGTGTGCGGATCCGTCGGCAATGGCATGTCGTCGAGGTCACTGCGCGTGTTGTCGCGATCCGCCGCATTGATCGACGCGGAATTTTCCTCGACGGGCTCCACAATGCGATCGGGCGCTTCGTCGGTCATGCAGACATGCTAGGCGATCGGGGCATGGGTCTCACGAACGAGCTTCTGTTTCATCGCGTTGACGAAATCCGGATACTCCTTGCAGATTACGGCGAATGCCCCCGGACCACCGATCACCTCTTCGGTATAGGAGCGGAGCAGATCGGGCTCCTCGTGGAGAATGCAGAGTCCGTTGATGGTGATGCCGGCGGCGGCCATACGGTCGCGGATCGGCCCAGGCGGGATGCCGCTGTTGGAGCGGCCGTCGCCGATCACGTCCACCACGCTGCGCTTCGGTGTCGCAGGGACTTTCGCAAGCAGGGTCAGCGCGCGCAGCAGTGCCTCGCCGATCGCCGTCTCGCCGGGGCGAACCGTGCTGCGCGACATGTTGTCCAC
>JASHVB010000015.1 GCA_030039695.1 Acetobacteraceae bacterium | reverse complement strand
ACGATCGAGCTATCGTAACTTCTTCCACCCTGACAAGCGCTGGCAATTTTCCGGCCTGAGGCTGGCGCGGGACGCCTAACACAGAAAGCAACCGCTGCCCATGCCCTCATCCACCGGAGCTTCCGCCCCGACCGTCGATCGCGGTCTGGTGGACGTGGCGCTATCCGGCCTCTCGCGCCCCCAGAAAATGCTGCCCGCCAAGCTCTTCTACGACGAGGAAGGCTGCCGGCTGTTCTATCGCATCACTGAACTGCCGGAGTACTACCTGACACGCACTGAGCGCGCGTTGTTGCCACAGATCGCGCCTTTGGCGGTCGACGGTCTGCCGCCGAACGCCGCGTTGGTAGAGTACGGCGCGAGCGACGAGGCGAAGGCGAAGGATCTGCTGCGTCAGCGCAACGCGGCGGGTCAACCAGCCGTTCGCGCCTATGTGCCGATCGACGTCGCGCTTTCCGCGCTGGACCGTATGCGCGCGCGGCTGGCGGGATCGCATCCAACGCTCGATGTGCATCCGATTGCCGCTGATTTCATGCAGCCGATCGTGCTGCCCGAGGCAGTCAGCGGCCTGCCACGGCTCGGCTTCTTCCCCGGCTCCACGATTGGCAATCTCGATCCACTCGAGGCGACGCGGTTCCTGGTCCAGGCGCGCACGACGCTGGGCGACGGGGCGCGTTTTCTAGTAGGCGCCGACCTGCGCAAGGACCCAGCGATCCTCTTGCCGGCCTATGATGACGCGGCTGGCGTGACGGCCGCGTTCAACCGCAATCTGTTGGTCCGGTTGAACCGCGAGGCAGGCGCTGAGTTTGTGGTGTCGGCGTTCGACCATCGTGCGGTCTGGAACGACAAGGAAAGCCGTATCGAAATGTATCTGGTCAGCCGCCATCGCCAGACTACGCACATCGCTGGCCGAGAAGTTCACTTCGCGGCCGGCGAGATGATCCACACAGAAAATAGCTACAAGCACACTGCGGAACGGTTCATTGAGATCGCAGCACGCGCCGGCTGGCGGGCGCGTGACATGTGGACCGATCCCGAGCGTCTGTTCGCGTTGTACTTGCTGGAATAGCCCCCGCGTGCCTGGTGAGAACCTGACTCGTCATGGTCCGGGCTATCCTGTTCACGATACAGCGGCGAACCGCGGCGTTGGCAATGGGCGGAGCATCAGGGACGGCCCGATGACATCTGACGCTTCGCAAAGGGCGGTCACGCGGTACACCGCCCATGCGTTCGCGACACACTTGATGAGCGGCCCGTCGAGGGCATGGACGTGCACCGGAAGAGCACGCGCCCAGCACGGCAAAGGGAAGAGCGTCAGCCCTTCGCGATTGCGCTCCGAACAGCGGGGGGTTCGCTGCTACGTCGTCGTCAATTGAGGGCCCACAACCCGACTTCGTAACCGGGCACGAAGTTCCGATTGGTCATCTCCGGATTGCGGTTGATGAACACCCGGTTGAACATCGGATGCCGCATACTGCGCGTTTCATGCTCGATGCGGAACAGGGGCTTGTTGGTGTCGACATCGACGATGTCGAGGAAACGGTACTGGTGCTGGTCGCTCTCCTCGGTGATCAGCCCTCGCTCCAGCAGCTTCTTGTGCGGGCCGGAGAAGTCGGCGAGCGTGATCTGGATATGGTGGCCGTCATATTCCGGTAGCTTCTTCTTCGTGTGCCGGTAGGTCACCTTGCATTCGGCCGAACAACTCGCCCACGCGTATTCGCCACGCTGATCCTTCGCCACGCCGGAGATGGCGCCGAGGATCTCATCGTAGAATCGCGCGACCGCCACAAGGCTCGTCTTTTCCGGCACGTCGAATTCGACATACGGCATGCCGACGCGCATTGCACCGAAACGCGCTGTATCGGGCTCGTGCACGCGGATACGGTTGCCCCACGGACAGGTCGTCTCGACCGCATCCTCCGTTTCGTGAACGCTGAATTTTGTCCCGGTCAGATATTTCTTCACGTATTCCAACCGGCGCAGCAGTGCCTCGCGGTCAGGCATTACCAACGCCGTGGTGCCGCGCACCACTTGTGCGCCGCGTGTTGGCAGATGGAACTGGCCGCGGCCGACGTTGACCCACATGTTCTCAAGTCCGGCCATCAGGTAAGGATCGCGGGTAAGGCCAAGCCCCATCAGATAGAACGCCGTTGCCTGGCTCTGGTCGGGCACGGTGACGTTGACGTGGCCAAGCTCGACAATGTTGCCGAGGTCTTCGGCTGTGCGGTCGAATTGCGGCATTGCCACAGCGTCGTTCATCTCCTGGATTCCCCTCTGCCGGAATGTCCTCCGATGGCGCATGATAGCGCCGCGCGGCTGGGCCGGTCCATGCCCGGCCCGGACGGGAGGAAACGAGAATGGCAGCTTCGGCCGGCCCAATCATTGGCCGGGATGATCCGCGCGGCACGATCCAACCTGGTTCGCAGCGCCGGTGTGGACAACCGGCGTCGTTCGTCGGGCCGCCGCCGGTGCATGTGGCGCAGGCCGGCTGACCGACCGAGATGGGACACGATCCATCGCGGTCCGCGTGTGGACCGCCGTGCGACCATGGCCGCGCCACGCGCGACCATCACGCAGAACATCCGCTGCGCCAACTGCTCGCCTCGCCCACCTATGTGCGTCTCTGGACCATTGGCGGGTGTGTCAACGCCATGCGCTGGTTCGAGCTACTGGCCGCGGCATTGTTCACCTTCGACACGACGCATTCTGGACTCGACGTTGCCGTCGTCAGCGCCGCGCGCACCATGCCTATGCTGGTGCTGGGCGCGTTTGCTGGCCTGGCGTCGGATATGGTGGATCGCAAGCGCATGCTCGTGATTGGTCAGTTCGTGACCTGCGCCGGCTCGGCCACCATCGCGATATTGGGCGCACTGGGCTGCGCTCGACCGTGGCACGTGGCGTCGGCGGGCTTGCTCGTGGGCACGGTCTGGTCGACCGAAATGTCTACGCGCCGGCGCATGGTCGGCGAGAGTGTCACGCGTGCACTCGTGCCGCGTGCCCTCGCGTTCGACACGCTCACCAACTCGGCTGCCCGCATGGCCGGCCCGATTGCCGCGGGCATGCTCTACCAATTCGGCGGCATCGCCTGCGCGTTTGCTCTGTCGTCCGCGGTGTATTTGCTGGCCGCAATCCTCGCCGTCGGACTGCAGCATCGCCAGCAGCGCCGCCGCCTCGTGCTGAGGCGCGTCCCGCGCGAACTGGCCGACGGATTCGTCTATGCCCGCGGTCACGCCGTGGTCAGTGGCGTGCTCTTGGTCACCATCGCGATGAACATGCTGGGCTTCTCGTATTCGGCGCTGATCGCGCCCATCGGCCAGCTGGGTTTCATGGTGTCGCCGGCGTTGATCGGTATCATGGCGGCGTCGGAATCGTTCGGTGCGTTCCTGGGCGGGCTTTGGCTGGCCGGCGGCAACCCACCTGCGAACGGGCGCTACATGATGGTCGGTGGCGCTCTGATTTTCTTCGGCTGTGTCGCGCTGATGCCTGTGATGCCGGTGTTTCCGCTCGCCTGCCTCATGCTGGTGGTCGGCGGCGCCGGCTCGGCGGCGTTCGCCAGCCTGCAGGCGACGCTCATCGTGCTGCACGCGCCCGGCGCGATCCGAGCACGGCTGATGGGGCTATTGACGGTCTGCATTGGCACGGGTCCGTTGGGGATCCTGCTGGTCGGCGCGTTGGCCACTATGCTCGGCCCATTGCAAGCGGTGGATGTGATCGAAGTCACGGGTCTTTTGGCGGTGGTCTTTGCCGGTATCGTCTGGAAACGGAATGAGGCACGTGCGACGCCAATGACCCTGCGCGCAATGATGGAGGAACCAGGATGAATCCGATCGCCGAAACCGCCTCAGGCAAGATCCGCGGTGTTACGATCGACGGCGTGGCGGCGTTCCGCGGCGTACCGTATGGCGCATCCACCAGCGGTGCGAACCGCTTCCTGGCGCCACGACCACCGTTGCCCTGGGCCGGCGTGCGCGATGCGCTCGAGTATGCCGGCCAGGCGCCACAGTCGCGCGGCGGGTTTCCGCAGCGTGAGGAACTTGCTGACTTCTCCGGCACTGCCGACAGCTCGCCCGAGACCGAGGATTGCCTCGCGCTGAATATCTGGACGCCGTCGCTGGATACCGGTGCGAAGCGGCCGGTGATGGTGTGGCTGCACGGGGGCGCGTTCTCCTTCGGCTCGGCAAACAGCCTGCGGCTGCAAGGCATGCGCCTTTGCAAGCGCGGCGATGTGGTGCTGGTGACGGTGAACCAGCGACTGAACATTTTCGGCCATCTCGACTTGTCGGACATCGGCGGCGTCGACCACGCGCAGTCGGGTAATGCCGGGGTGCTGGACATGCTCGCCGCGCTGCACTGGGTACGCGATAACATCGCGGGATTCGGCGGCGACGCCGGTAACGTGACGATCTTCGGTGAATCAGGTGGCGGCGGCAAAGTCAGCACGTTGCTCGCCACGCCGTCGGCGCGCGGCTTGTTCCACCGCGCCATCGTACAGAGCGGCGCGGCGGTGCGGCTGCGGACGCGCGAGCGTGCGCTGCAGCTGACCGACGCGGTGTTGCGGCAGCTCAATCTCTCGCGCGCCTCGTTCGCCGAGCTGCGCGCGGTGCCGATGGCGAAGCTGCTTGCTGCGATTGAACCCGCGATCAAGGCGATCGGGCCGTCACGGTGGCCGTTGCTTGACCGCTATCCGTTCGGTCCGGTCGTGGATGGCACGCTGCTGCCGCGCCAGCCGTTCGATCCGGATGCGCCGTCGGTCTCCGCCGACGTTCCGCTGATTGTCGGCGACTGCACACACGAGGCGTCGCTGTTCCTCGCACGCGAGGACAAGGTTTGGTACGGCACGCTGACCGAAGCGGAGATGCGCGCGCGCGTCGCCGCGGTAGCCGGCACGGATGCGGACCGCGCGGTTGCGCTGTATCAGCGGCTCATGCCGGGTGCGACGCCGGCGCAGCTTCTGATCGCCGCACTGACCGACGGGCAGTTCCGCGTGCGCTCGTTGATCATGGCCGAACGCAAGGCCGCGCAGGCGGCAGGCCCCGTGTGGATCTACTCCTTCGCTTGGCAAACACCGTTGTTCGACGGCCGCCTTGGTGCGCCGCACGCGATCGATGTGCCGTTCACCTTTGATACGCTGGAGTTCACCAACGCCACCGACCACAGCGCAGCAGCGCATGCCTTGGCGGTTAGCATGTCGGCCACGTGGGCGAATTTCGCCCGCACGGGTGTGCCAGAACATGCGTCGCTGCCGGCCTGGCCGGTTTATTCGGCGACAGACCGCGCGACGATGGTCCTCGATGCGGAGTGCCGCGTCGCGCGCGATCCGGGCCGCGAGGCAAGGGAACTGTGGCAGCAGGTGGTGGGCCGGTAGGTGCCGGGCCTTAGCCGCCCGTCTCTCGAGGGGAGGCGGAGCTGTCTGATCTGCGAACAGCGCTGTCGTCGCTGTCGCCTGCGAGCGCCGTAGCACTCGCCGACAGCCGGGCCGCGCGGCTGGCGCCGCGTATCGCGCATCGCTCAGATCGATCAGGCTGTTGGCGGGCTGATGCAGCGGTGCCACATCGTCAACGTCGAACCATGTCGGTTGCAGCATCGTCTCCAGCCGCGCGGCCGCCGCCCGCTGCAGCGTCTGCCGGCTCACCTGGTCGCTGGTCCACGCAATGTTGCGAAACACCGAGACTTGCGGATGCTTCAGGCCGATCAGGTCATAGCCGCCGTCATCGGCCGCTCCCGGCACCATAGGGTCGCCGGGAGGTGCCAACGCCGCGGCGGCATCGATCGGGAACTGCGTCGGCAGGTTGGGGCTGTCGGCATCGAGCAAGCACACTGCCCGGTGACCCGATGCAAGCAGCGACGTGATGGCCTGCAGCCGGCTGCTGCCGAGGCCAGTGACGCCGGCATGGCCAACCGCAGTGCCGTCTGCCAGCGCAAGCCCCGTTCCGTCCGCCAAGTGATCATCAAACACAAGCGCCGAACCATCGGGCGCATAGGCGAGGCAGCTGGCGATGGAGACGGTCTCTGCCGCGAGGCGGATGCTCTTGGTCGCATCCCGGAGGTATGCAGCGCTCGGCGGCCGCCTGCTGCGACGTCAGCGGCGGCGTCAGCCGCGTCTTCGTCTGTGCCGCCCGAGGTGCTTTCGCCATGACGGCGATGGCACAGCGTTCATCACGTTGCATGTGATCACAGCCGGCGGCGGAATGCACCCGCAGTTCAGTCGTCGCTGCGGCTGCCGCAACATTGGTCGCTGGAAGGCCAATCAGTGCCTCCCCGGCACTCCTGCATGATCAGAATCGCGCGCACGGTCGCAACATTACGGCGGACGATCGCCCTGGCCTATTCGGCCTCGCCATGACGGCACCGGCGGCCGAGACGCGACCGGCTGTCCGGCCATGCTGCACCGCACCGTCTTGCCCGCATCGCATGGACCGGCTACCACGCGCGAGCCTTCCGGGCCGACGCACCTGCCGCCAACGCCCGGCGGGCCTCGCGTGTTTTGATTTCGCATCCCGGCAAGGACAACAACCATGGCCCGTAACAAGATCGCCCTGATCGGCGCCGGCAACATCGGCGGCACCCTCGCCCACCTGATCGGGCTGAAGGATCTGGGCGACGTGGTGTTGTTCGATGTGTTCGGCGGGGTCGCCGCGGGCAAGGCACTTGACATTATGCAATCTGGCCCGGTCGAGGGCTTCGACTCGCTGATGACCGGCGGTTCAGACTACAGCGCCATCAAGGGTGCCGACGTGGTGATCGTCACCGCCGGCTTCCCGCGCACGCCCGGCATGTCGCGCGACGACCTGATCGGTAAGAACGCCGGCGTGATCGCGCAGGTTGCCGACGGCATTCGCACGAACTGCCCCGACGCGTTCGTGATCTGCATCACCAATCCGCTCGATGCGATGGTCTGGGTGATGCAAAAGAAGTCCGGGCTGCCGGCGAAGCGGGTGGTCGGTATGGCGGGCATTCTCGACAGCTCGCGTTTCCGCTTGTTCCTCGCACAGGAATTCGGCGTGTCGGTGGAGGACGTGACGGCGTTCGTGCTCGGTGGTCACGGCGACACGATGGTGCCGCTGACGCGCTATTCGACGGTCGCCGGCGTTCCGGTGCCGGATTTGATCAAGATGGGCTGGACGACGCAAGCGAAGATCGACGCAATCGTGCAGCGTACCAGCGATGGTGGCGGCGAGATCGTTAAGCTACTCGAGCGCGGCAGCGCGTTCTATGCGCCGGCTGCTTCGGCGGTGGCGATGGCGGAAGCTTACCTGAAGGACAAGAAGCGCGTGTTTCCCTGCGCGGTGCAGCTGAACGGCGAATATGGGATCAAGGATTTGTATGTCGGCGTGCCGGTGGTGTTGGGCGCCGAGGGCGTCGAGCGCATCGTCGAAATTCAGATGAACACGGAAGAGCGGGCAGCGTTCGACAAGTCCTGCGCGGCGGTGAGAGAGCTGATCGAGGTGGCGAGAAAGCTGGTCGGCTGACCGGCGATGGGCGTGACCTTCAGCAGTTCGGATACTCGCCCGACATGGCCACGCTTGACCAGATCATGGTCGGTACCTCCATGGTGCCGGCGACGCAACGCATCGCACCACCGGTTTGCGCTGGGTCGCTGGCTCAAGCCTGGCCATGACGATGCGTCGAGGTGGGCGCGATGAACATCCACGAATACCAGGCCAAGGAATTGCTGAAGCGCTACGGCGTAGCGGTCCTGGAGGGTCATGTTGCCTGGACTCCGGACGAAGCCGCGGAAGCGGCACGCAAACTGCCGGGCTCGGTCTATGTCGTGAAGGCGCAGCTTCACGCCGGCGGGCGTGGCGCTGGGCATTTCACCGACGACCCGAACGGCAAGGGTGGCGTGCGCATCGCCCACTCGATTGATGACGTGCGCGCCGCCGCCGACGCGATGCTTGGCCACACACTCGTCACGCGCCAGACCGGCGCCAACGGCCGGCCGGTGCATCGCGTCTACGTCGAGACCGGCTGCGACATCGCCCGCGAGCTCTACCTGTCGCTGCTCGTCGATCGTATCACCGGGCGCGTCACGATGATCGCCTCGACGGAAGGCGGGGTGGAGATCGAGGAGGTGGCCGCCCGTCATCCGGACAAGATCCTGCGCGTCGCCGTCGATCCGGCGAGCGGGCTGTCTGGCTTTCATGCACGTAAGCTGGCGTTCGGGCTGCAGCTGAATGGGGCAGCCGCGGCGGCATTCTCGAAGCTGTTGCTGGGTCTTTACAACGCGTTCACCAGGCTCGATTGCACCCAGGTGGAGATCAATCCGCTGGTCGTCACCGGCGACGCTAAGGTAGTAGCCCTGGACGCCAAGATCGCTTTCGACGACAACGCACTGTTCCGGCACCCGGAAATCGACAAGCTGCGCGACGAGGCGGAGGAGGATCCAAAGGAACTCGAAGCCGCGAAGTACAACCTGAATTACGTCGCGCTGGACGGCAATATCGGCTGCATGGTGAACGGCGCCGGCCTCGCCATGGCGACGATGGACATCATCAAGCTGTACGGCGCAGCACCGGCGAATTTCCTTGATGTCGGCGGTGGCGCCACCAAGGAACGCGTGACCGCCGCGTTCAAGATCATTCTGTCGGATCCAAACGTCGAAGGCATTCTGGTCAATATCTTCGGCGGCATCATGCGCTGCGACGTGATTGCGGACGGCGTGGTATCGGCGGCGCACGAGGTGCAGCTGTCGGTGCCTCTCGTCGTGCGGCTCGAAGGTACCAACGTCGATCTCGGCAAAGAGATCCTGGCGAAGTCCAACCTGCCGATCATCGCCGCGGACAATCTTGCTGACGCGGCAAAAAAAATTGTGAAAGCCGTGCAGGAGGGTTCCTGAGATGTCCGTGCTGGTCGATGCCAATACGACGGTCATCACGCAGGGAATCACCGGCGCGCAGGGCACGTTTCATACGGAACAAGCGATCGCGTACGGAACGAAAGTGGTTGGGGGCGTGACGCCGGGCAAGGGCGGGACGAGGCATCTCGACGTGCCGGTGTTCGACACGGTGGCCGAAGCCGCCGCGGCAACGCGCGTCGATGCCACCGCGATCTACGTACCGCCGGCATACGCCGCCGATGCGATCCTGGAGGCGATCGACGCTGAAATTCCCCTGATCGTCTGCATCACCGAAGGCATTCCCGTGCTCGACATGGTGAAGGTGAAGCGGGCGCTGACCGGCGCGAAGTCACGGCTGATTGGGCCGAACTGCCCCGGCGTGATCACGCCCGACGCGTGCAAGATCGGCATCATGCCGGGACACATCCACAAGCGAGGCTCGGTCGGCATCGTGTCGCGCTCCGGCACGCTGACTTACGAGGCGGTGGCGCAGACGACGGCGGTGGGGCTGGGTCAAAGTTCATGCGTCGGTATCGGCGGCGATCCGGTCAAGGGCACGGATTTCGTCGAGGTGCTGGACATGCTCCTGGCGGATCCGGAGACGAAGCAGATCGTAATGATCGGTGAAATCGGCGGACAAAGCGAGATCGAGGCCGCGGACTTCCTCGCCCATAACAAAGTGAAGAAGCCGACGGTCGGCTTCATCGCCGGCGCGACCGCGCCACCGGGCCGACGTATGGGCCACGCCGGCGCGGTGATCAGCGGCGGCCGCGACACTGCCGCGGCGAAGATGGACGCGATGCGCACTGCCGGCATCCATGTGTCGGAAAGTCCCGCGGCCCTAGGGTCTTCGATGATCGACGTGCTGCGGGGTTAGCGGTCATTGCGGGGAGCGCAGCGACCAAGCGATCTCCCGCCGCCGAGCACCGTCTATGAGTATTTTGCTCGCCCGGACTGTGACGGCACGCTGATGAAGATCCACCACTCTCGCACGTCAAGTGCCGCCAGGTGATCTCTCGGCAGGCCAGTCCAAGCGCTGCCGCGATCGACAGCCAAAGCGTGAAAGGCGCCGAAAAAGGGGGCGCTGTCTTGACCCGGTGGACTACGACGCGGGGAAGACGATCAAGGGCAAGAAGCGGCATATCCCGGTCGACACCGTAGGCCTTCTGTTGCATGCGGTCGTGCATCCTGCGGATATCCAGGACCGCGACGGTGGCACATTGGTTCTGTCTACGTTGTCTGGAATGTATCCGTTCCTGCTCAAGCTATCTGCCGGTCGCGGCTATCAGGGGCCGCGGTTCCGCGACACCGCCAAGGCGGCCCTACCAGACGTGTCGACTGAGATCGTGAAGCGTTCGGATCAGGTGAACGTGCCCGGGCATTTCTGCTGCCGGCGTCACTCCGCCTCATGCTGCGAAGGCTATGCGATCCAACATGAACTTTCCGGATCGACTCTTCGAGCTCTCACGGCTCCTCCGCCTCTTGGTCCGCGTTTTGTCCGCTCCAACCGTCAGCAAGCTTGTTCAACGCTTGGGCAGCGAGCAGCAGCAATTCGATCTCGATCGGCGTGAGTACCCGGTGCATCGCCTCGCGGATCGCCTGATCGCGCCGCGCCCCCTCCGCTCGCATCAGCAGCATCGCCTTCTTGGTCGCCGCCAGCCAATGCTCGCGCCCATCGTCAGGCCCCGGCGAGCGTGTCAGCAATTCTGCCTCTTCCAAATCGGCAAGGATCCGCGTCAGCGACTGCGGCCGGATGCCGAGGCGCGCGGCCAGCGTGCTCGCCGACATAGCTCCGCCTCGCCGAAGGATGCCGAGCGCAGCGAGCTTCATCGGGGAGAGCTCGCCCTTCGGCATGCTCGCGCCCAGTAGCCGCGCCATACGCGTGATGCTGCGGCGCAGTTCCGTTGGCGCTGTCGTGACAGTCGACGTTGCGGGGTGCCTCATTCCAGGATATTTAACACGAGCGTATTATCTGTGCAACCCAGTCTGCCCAATCTTCGAAACCACATCAGCATCATCGCTAATAGCCTTGCTTTCTGCCACACGTGATGGTACACCTGGGTGTATTGATTCCGCAAGCCCGGAGCAAGTGGGTATGTCGGAAGCCGGGTCTCATGAGGTCGTCCCCTGGACACGCGCGCTGGCGCTGATCGCTACGGTGGTTGCGATCGCCGCTGGCCTGGCCGGCGCCTTTGTGTTGGGCAGGAGCGTTGCGCCGGGCGCGACGAACGCGTCCGCCGATGCGCGCCCAGCTCGCTTTTCCGCACTGGTTCAATCGCTCAATCTCGACGCCGACCAGAGGGCGCGCGCCGGCGCACTCTTCGCCGAGGTGCGTCGGACCGCTGATGCGAATCCAGACACAAAAGCCCGACGCGCCGAGTATCGCGCGCTGATGCGACAGGCGATGACGACGTTGCGCCAATCGCTCAATGCGGATCAGCGCGCCGTGCTTGACCAAGCGCGCGCCCGAGCAGCGGCGGCGGAAGCGAGCCGCGAACGGGTGGAGAGGGCGGGGTTCGACCAATTCATCGAGTCACTTGCCTTGAACGCCGAACAGCGGACGATCGTCGCGCCGCTGTTGGCACAGGCGGCAGATGCGGCGAACGCCGCCGAATTCGAAGAAGCCAATGTTCTCGCGGCGGGCCATCGCGGGGCCTGCAGCGCGCTCGCGGCCACCCTCACCGCGGACCAGAAGTCGAAGCTCGAGGCCGCGCGCGAGGCGAGCGTTGCGCAGGCCCCGCGCTGAGGGGTCACGACCCTCGGCAGAACGACCCCGCGCCATCGACGACGAGGCGCGCGCCGGTGATGAAAGCGGCCGCGTCGAAAGCGAGACAGAGCGACGCACAGGCGGTGTCCCGGCTGGTACCTTGCCTCAACTCGGGCGGCACGCGCGCCCGGCGAACCTCGTCGCGCATGCGGCCGCTGACAGCGGCGATTGCCTCGATTGCCATCGGTGTGTCGATGGCGCCCGGCAAGACGGCGTTGCAGCGGATAGCATAGGCGGGCGGTCGCAAGCGCGAGGGCCGCTGTCACGGGGTTCACGCCAGCTTTGGAGGTTCCGTAGACAAGCGCGATGCTTCCCGGCAGAGAAGCCGTCGACGAGACGTTCACGATCGCGCCGGCGTCTTCGCCTTCAGAGCTGGACGAACCGTCTCGATCGTCAGCCATATCGCCTTGAGATTGGCGGCCATCGGCTGGTCCAAGGCGTCGCGGTCCCACCCGCCGGCGAGGCGGCGGCCAGCGCCCATGTTGTTGTGCGGAATGTCGATACGCGGCCACCTGGTGGTCGCCGTGACGATCGCCGGTTCCCCCGTATTGTGCCGCGAAACGTCGGCCCCAAGCGGCACGGCACGATCACCCTCGCGCGCGATGAGCGACACCGTCTGCCGGGCCCGCACGAGGTCCCGGTCGACGCAAAGCACCTCGGCACCCTCGCGCGCGATGAGCAGTGTCGTCGCGCAGCCTCTGCCAAACGTGTCGCCTGGCGCCCGGCCTGTCCCAACGACGATGGCGGTCTTGCCGTTACGGCGATCCTGCATTCAATCGCTCCTGATCAGCGACATTCCGATGAGCCCGGCGCCGACAAGGACGGCGACGGGCACAAGTCCCGCGGCCTGCGAGTCGAAACAGGCTGTAAAGAGACCAATCAGGAGAGGACCAATCCAGGTGGTCGCCACGCCGGCCAGCGCGTCGAGGCCGCTCCGCGACGCAGTGCCAATGAAGACCCGACTAACAGACGCCGCTCCGACGAGGGAGCCCGCTCCGAGAATGGCTAAGGTAAGATTAAGGACGAGCACCAGTGCTGGCGGTAGAAACAGCGCGAGGAAGCGTTTTCCCAGTCGGGCAAACGCCCAGAGGCTCAAAAAGGCGATCCCGATTCGCATGACGGGTCGCCGGCCAAGCAGGCTGTCGAGGGCTGCCGCGGCGAGAGCGCCAAGGCTGCCGCCGAGCGCAAGCAGCATCGCAATGGCGAGACGCTCGGGCCCGACGGCGTGCATTGCACCTGCCGCGAAAATGCCGCCAAACTGCATCAACGTCGTCACTCCATCGACATAGAGGGTGCGGGCGACCAAAGCGCCGAGCCGGTCGCGATCAGCCGCGATGCTGCGCAGCGTGCCGCCCAGCTCATGCAGCGCATGACGCAAAGTCTCCCTGACCGGACCGCCCGCCCCCCGCTTGTCCGGCGTCCAGACCAGTAACGGTAGGGCTGTGAAGCCAAGCAGTGCTGCGAGGAGGGGCCCTGTCGCGCGTTGCGCCACGAAGGGGCCGCCTTTCGTTTCCGGCATCAGCAATCCGCAGAACACGACGCCGAGCACGAGCACCGTGGCCAGATTGCTGATGACGAGCGCGGCAGTCGATACGCGAGACACGATCTCGGTGCCGACCACCGACGCCAACATGGAACGGTGGACGAGCTCGCCGCATTGGCAAAGAATGTTGAGGAGTACGACAATCGCGAGTGCACCGTCGCTAGCGATCGGGCCACCCGGCTTGACCCACCAGAGCGCCACGAGCAGCGGGATCATCAAGGACGTCGTCACCACCAGGAGCGGCTTCCTTCGCCCCAGGCGATCGAGGCCCACGCCCAGCACCGGGACGGTCAGCACCATGACGAGGCCGCCTGCAACCGCGTAGCCGGCATAGTGAATCTGCACCGCGACGGGATCGCTCGCCACGCTTGTCGCAACGTAGGGCAGGAAAACGAACGTGCAGGTGGCCAGCAGATACGGCAGCCTTCCCGCTTCCCAGATGATCCATCCCCAGGCGGCCAAGGAAAGTGGCTGCGCTGTCGTCATCGTGGCGCGGCGCAGATTTCGACCTGGCGAGCCGACGCCCCCGGCGCCTCGGCGCAGGCCCACCGGCAACAGATGGCAATCGGCGTGACGTTTAACATGAGATTACCTTTACTAGCGCGTTTCCTGGGAGTTGCCGATGGTCTGGCGCACGATGATTAACATATACGTATTATTGGCGCAAGATTTTTCGCTGGGGTGTCACGCTGTAAATTCCGTCGTCACAATCATCGAGACCGCGGAGGACCCGTTCCAAGTGCGCTTCCGCTGTCTTTGCACCGGAGACAGGTAGCGTCCCTGCCGCAATCGGGCTATCATCAATAATCGGCGCGATGACCGGCTTAACAGGGAGGTAATCATGAAAAACGTGCCACGCCGCACCGTGCTTGCTGCCGCACCAGCGTTCGCCGCCGGAGGCCTGTCACTCATCGGCAGGAAGGCCCGTGCCGCGAAGCAATACGCGCCGGGCGTCACTGACACCGAGATCAAACTCGGCAACACTTGCTTTTACAGCGGACCGGCGTCGTCCTACAGCACAATCGGCAGAGCAATGGCCGCCTACTACAAGATGATCAATGACAATGGCGGAGTGAACGGTCGCAAGATCGTCTTCATCTCGTACGATGACGCTTATTCGCCACCTAAGACTGTAGAGATGACACGTAAGTTAGTCGAGGAAGATCAGGTGTTTCTGGATGCAGGCCCGCTCGGCACGCCGACTAACAGTGCGATTTGGCGTTACATGAACGAGCACAAAGTGCCACAACTATTCGTGTCGACCGGCGCCACCAAATGGGACGATCCGAAGGGCCATCCCTGGACGATCGGCTGGCAGCCCAACTACCAAAGTGAGGGGCGCATCTATGCCGCATATATTCTGAACCACCTCCCGGACGGCAAGATCGGCGTACTCTACCAGGACGACGATTTTGGCAAGGATTATCTCAAGGGTGTCAGCGACGGGCTCGGTGCGAAGGCGGCATCAATGATCAAAGTCAAGGCGTCCTACGCGACCACTGACGCAACCATCGAGTCGCAGATTGTCAGCATGCAGGAGGCGGGCTGCAACGTCCTTGTCAACACTGCAATCCCCAAGTTTGCCGCACAGGCCATCAAGAGGGCGGCGACGCTCGAATGGAAACCGCTCCACATCTTAAGCAGCATTGGCGCTTCGGTCGCCGCTACGTTGAAGCCGGCCGGGCTGGAGAACTCAAAAGGTATTGTGTCTGATTTTTACCTGAAGGACCCCACCGACCCGGAGTGGCAGAACGACGCCGGCTACAAGTGGTGGGTCGGTTTTATGGATAAATATTATCCTGACGGTGACAAGAGTGACGTCAACAATGTCTACGGTCCCTCAAACGCAGCCACGGTGGTGCAGGTGCTGAAACAGTGCGACGGTGAGCTAACCCGCGAGAACGTGATGCGCCAGGCGGCAAATCTGCACAATTTCACGCTGCCGATGCTGCTGCCCAGGATCACGATCAATACGAGCCCGACCGATTTTGCCCCGGTGAAGCAGGTCCAGATGGCACGCTTTGATGGCGAGCGGTGGCAACTGTTTGGCCCAGTGCTGAGCGGCGCCGTCGGTTAGCCGGATCGGATCGACGCTGGCCGATGTCGCCTTTGACGAGAGAGCATGACCCAGGCCTGTTTGGGGTTGCGGGTTGTCCGAGGCTCCCGGGCTCAGCGTCGATCAGGTAGACTTCGCCGCTGGCGTGTTGGTGTTTGAAAAGGGCGTTTGGCGCGGTGCCCTCTTATGGCCGCTGCGGGCTACCGGCGCGCTTGGGCGAAGGCCGTCCGGATCTGGCAACAGGAGACCTGCGCGGATCAGGCAGCGTGAGGCATCGTCATCGTCCTGACCTTGTAAGCACGCGACTCCACATTGGCTAAGTTGGCAATGCCGGTGATCGAGCTCGCTGCCTCGTTAAGTTGGTGAAACCAAGCCTTGAGCGATTGCCTGGTTATAACGCGGGTCTGGAAACGGCTTGCTCGCCCAACACAATGCACGATGTGAGTCACGAGCAACTCGCAGCTCTTTGCGAGGACGCGAACTCGTTCGTACTCCATCTGGCACACCGGGATGGCGGCACCTCAACCCTGGCGGACGCGACCGAGGTGCCACGACTCCCGGGTCGCGCTCGGTGGGTTTGGCACGGCGAATTCGGCGGCACGATCAATCTCCGCGTTGTTGCAGGAACTGAGGCGCGTCCGCCACATGTTTTATGTGTCTAGGCACATCGGTTATGCGCTCGCGCGTTGGAAACGAAACAAAGGCTATGGCCAACCAGCGCTTGCCTGCTGTCGGGGGTAGCAAACGGGTGAGGCCTGTCGCGCGTGCTCATCGGCTGTGGCGAGGACAACGAAGCATCGCTCATGTGACCGGAGCCAATAGGGCTGTCTTGCCCGGAGAGGTGCCTCACCCAGAACACATCGACGAGCGCAAGCGGCCAGTCTAATTTCGGTCGGCGCGGCCTGGGGAACGCTTCTTGGTCTGTCCCGCTTGGGGGGAATTCAGCATCCCGCGCTGTCGCGACCCTAAGTCATGCGCCGTCACCCTGGCCAATGGTTCAGCGGCCCGTGCCCGGAGCCAAACCCCGGTGCCGTCGCGATCGCCCTTCGCACGTAGTCGCGTGCCCTCACCACCGCGTCGCGCAGCGACATGCCTTGCGCCAGCCCGGTCGCGACCGCGCTCGCCATCGTGCAACCCGTCCCATGGGTGTGCCGCGATGCGATGCGCGGCGCAGCGAACGCCTCGGTGGCCTCGGCAGTCGCCAGCAGGTCCACCACTGTGTCACCCGGCAGGTGCCCACCCTTCAGCAGCACCGCCGGCGCGCCGAGCGTCAGTAGCATCGATGCGGCTCGGTGCATCGCAGCCACGTCGGGGATCGCCTCGCCGAGCAACGCCTCGGCCTCCGGCAGGTTCGGCGTGATTATTGTCGCCCGAGGCAGCAGACGCCGGGTCAGCGCGTCCACCGCGCCGGATTGCAGCAGCCGTGCGCCGCCCTTGGCGACCATCACCGGGTCGACCACCACCGGCACGCCGGTCGCGGAACGCTGCAATGCCTCGGCAACCGCCTCGATCACCGCCGCGTCGCCCAGCATGCCGGTCTTGACCGCGTCGGCACCGATGTCCTGCAGCACGACCTCGATCTGCCGTGTCACGAACGCCGGCGGTACCGCCAGGATGCCGGCCACGCCAAGCGTGTTCTGCGCGGTCAGAGCCGTGATGGCGGTTGCGGCATACCCGCCGAGTGCGGTGACTGTCTTGATGTCGGCCTGGATGCCGGCGCCCCCGCCGGAATCGGATCCCGCAATGGCGAGGACCCGGCCGCGCATCAGGCGGCGCTCTCACCCAGGCGCGCGACTTCGGCGATGGTGACACAGAGCGCATCGACGATGCGGCCCACCGTCGCCTCGTCCTCGCCTTCCGCCATCACGCGGACGAGTGGTTCGGTGCCGCTCTCACGGATCAGGAGGCGGCCGGTGCCGTTCAGCGACTCCTCCGCGTCGGCGATCGCCGCCTGCACGCGCGCGTGCCGCAACGGCGAGGGACCGGCGAAGCGCACGTTCTGTAGTCGCTGCGGCAGCGGCTGGAACATGCGGCAGGTTTCGCTGGCCGGTTTTCCCTGCTCTACGATCACCGCTAGCACCTGCAGTGCTGCCAACAAGCCGTCGCCGGTGGTGGCGAAGTCGGTTAGGATCACGTGGCCGGATTGCTCGCCGCCGACATTGGCGCCGAGTTCGCGCATGCGCTCCGCCACATAGCGATCACCGACCCGCGTGCGATGCAAATTGAGACGGCGGGCCTGCAGGAAGCGCTCCAGTCCGAGATTGGACATCACCGTCGCGACGATGCCGTCGGCGGTCAACGTTCCCGCTGAGTGCCAGGACAGCGCGATCAGCGCCAGGATCTGGTCACCATCGATCACCTCGCCATGCTCGTCAGCCAGCACCACGCGGTCCGCGTCGCCGTCCAGCGCGATGCCGAGATGCGCGCCATGTTCCTGCACCTGGGCGCACAGGTATTCGGGCACGGTCGAGCCGCAGCCTTTGTTGATATTGAACCCATCAGGCGCGACGCCGACCGCCACAACCGTGGCGCCCAGTTCCCACAGCACCGTCGGTGCCACACGGTAGGCGGCGCCGTGCGCACAGTCGATGACGATCTTCAGGTCATCCAGCCGCAGTCCGCGCGGGAAGCTGGCTTTGGCCGCCTCGATATAGCGCCCGGCAGCATCGTCCAGGCGGGCGGCGCGGCCGAGCGCGGCGGGCGGCGCCAGGCGGTGCGCCAACTTGCTGTCCATGCAGGCCTCGATCTCGGCCTCCTTTTCGTCGGAGAGCTTGGCTCCGTCAGGTCCGAACAGCTTGATGCCGTTATCCTCGTAGGGGTTGTGTGATGCCGAGATCATCACGCCGAGATCGGCGCGCAGGGAGCGTGTCAGCATGGCGATAGCCGGTGTCGGCAAGGGACCGAGCAGGGTCACGTCCATACCGGCGCCGATGAAGCCGGCAGTCAGCGCGGGTTCGAGCATGTAGCCGGAAAGCCGGGTGTCCTTGCCGATTACCACCTTGTGGCGGTGATTGCCGCGGGTGAACATCAGGCCGGCAGCCTGGCCGAGGCGAAGCGCGGTGCCGGCGGTCATCGGGTCAGTGTTCGCCTTGCCGCGTATGCCATCGGTGCCAAACAGACGTCGGGATTGGGTCATCCGATCTCCATCGCGAGGTAACCGGCCAGCGTAACGCGCGGTGGTGGCGGGTGGGAAGCGATTCCGGTTAGCCGACGAAAGCGCCGCCGTTCACGTCCAGAATGGCGCCGGACAGGTAGCTCGCTGCGGGCGTGCAAAGGAAAGCGATCGGCCAGGCGAGCTCCTCAGGCTTGCCGAGCCGGCCCAGTGGCAGCGACGCGGTGGCATCGAAACTCCGGGTCATGGCGGTCTCGACCGGTCCGGGTGCGACGGCGTTCACCAT
>JASHVB010000745.1 GCA_030039695.1 Acetobacteraceae bacterium | reverse complement strand
GCGCGCGCGGAATTCCGGGTCGACATACTTGTCCAGGATTTCCGCTGCAGGGTTGATGTGCGTGTCGGAGTCATAAACGCGGAAGCCGCTTTTCATTAGACCGTCCTCCTGGATTGTCGTCAGGCTGAACCGCCCGCTGTTGTCGGGTCGGCGCTCGTGTGCGGTTAGCAGGACGGTAGACCCCGGCGAGCGATTTGTCGATCAGCGCATCAGGGTGCGATGCGCACTGCCAGCATATCCGCGGGCACGGTCGTGACGACGCGCGGTAGCACGAACACCCCCAGCAACGCACCCGACCGCGCGTAGCTGAAGCCGTGCGCGACAAGCAGAGGCGTCGCCACCGCGACCGACTGGAACTGGAAGCCGCCACAGAGACGGATGAGGGACAGGATACCTGGTGGCAGCAGACCATGTCAGGCGGTCTCGGCCTCTTTTATGCCAAGGTCCCCCACCATCCGCTCGCGCATGATGAACTTTTGGATCTTTCCCGTCACCGTCATCGGAAACTCATCGACGAAGCGAATATGCCGTGGCACCTTGTAATGCGCGATCTGGTCGCGGCAAAAATCGCGCACCTCCTCTGCGGTCAGTGTCTCTCCCACGCGAATCTTGATCCAGGCACAGATCTCCTCGCCGTAGCGTTCATCCGGCACGCCGAACACCGTCACGTCCTGAATTTTCGGATGGCGATAGAGGAACTCTTCTACCTCCCGTGGATAGACATTCTCACCGCCGCGAATCACCATGTCCTTGATCCGGCCGACAATGTTGCAATAACCGTCGGTGTCCATCGTTGCCAGGTCACCAGTGTGCATCCAGCCGGTCGCATCCACTGCTTGTTTCGTGCGTTCCTCATCATCCCAGTAGCCGAGCATCACCGAATAGCCGCGGGTGCAAAACTCACCCGGCGTGCCGCGCGGTACGACGCGGCCATCCGGGCCGATGATCTTGATCTCCACGTGAGGATGCACGCGGCCGACCGTGGCCACGCGGCGCTCCAGCGGATCGTCCAACGCAGTCTGCGTGCTGACCGGACTGGTCTCCGTCATACCGTAGCCAATAGTCATTTCTCGCAAGTTCATGTCGCGGATGCAGCGACGCATCACCTCGATTGGACACGGTGACCCCGCCATCATGCCGGTGCGCAGACTGTTGAGGTCGAAATTGCCGAATTCCGGATGATCGAGCTCGGCGATAAACATGGTCGGCACACCATACAGGGACGTGCAGCGCTCCTCCGCCACCGTCTGCAAGGTGGCGAGCGGATCGAATCCCTCGCCCGGCAGTACCATTGCCGAGCCATGGGTCATGCATGCCAGATTGCCGATCACCATGCCGAAGCAGTGATACAGCGGCACTGGGATACAGACCTTGTCCTCCGGCGTGTAGCGCATCGCCTCGCCGAGGAAATAACCATTGTTGAGGATATTGTGGTGGGTCAGCGTGGCGCCCTTTGGCAGACCAGTCGTCCCGGACGTGAACTGGATGTTGATCGGTTCGTCGAACTGCAACCGCTCGCCCAGTTCCTGCAACGCCACGCGGTGTTCCGCCTCGCCCATGGCGTAGACGCTGTCGAACGCGATCATGCCAGGCGCGGCCGGCGCGCCGATCTGGATGACCACCCGCAGGGCTGGCAACTTCGCCGAGTCCAGGTGGCCCGGCCGCGCGCGCCGCAGTTCCGGCGCCAGCGTGTTGACCATGCCGACATAGTCGGACGTCTTGAACGACGTCGCCGTGACCAGCGCGCGGCAGCCGACCTTGATCAGCGCGTATTCCAGTTCCGCCAGGCGATAGGCAGGATTGATATTGACCAGAATTAACCCCGCCTTCGCGGTGGCGAATTGCGTCACCACCCATTCGGCGTTGTTCGGCGACCAGATGCCGACGCGCTCACCGGGCTGCAATCCCAGTGCGATCAGGCCGGCGGCAAAAGCATCTACACGCTCGCCGAGATCGCGCCAGGTCCAGCGTTTGCCTTGCTGGTGCACGATCAGCGCCGGGCGATCGGGCCAGCGCGCCACAGTGCGGTCGAAATGCGCGCCGATCGTCTCGCCAAGCAGCGGAACGCTGGATGGGCCGTTGGCGTAACTGGGGGCCTGGGTCATGGACGCATGCTCCTCCCCGGATTCGTTGGCTCAGACTTTACGCGGAAGCTGGGGTGCATGGCTATAAGCTGTGCCTCGCAGTGGCACTCACTCTTTGCCGGTCGTGACCGACAGTGTGTTGCCGATCGCATAGACGTGGCATTGCCAGCCCTGGTCCCGGCAGTGCGTGATCGCGTCGGACGCGGCGGCTTCCTGCGTGCGACGCCCGAATGCGCGGCTGTGGTGTCCGCGCCCGTCAGTAGCGAACGCCTTTTCGTAAGCGCGCGATGATAGGTAGCCGCCGAAGTCCGCCTTGCCGTGTGCACCGAGTCCTGGCGGATCGGGCACAACAGGCTGCGGTGTTGAAGCAACCGCGGTTGCGGTCGGCAGACGCAATTTCTCCAGGAATGACGCCACCCGCGGCCACCACAATCGCGATTCGGTTGCTAAAATCAACTGGTGACCGTCGTTGGCAAATGCCGGCGCCCGGTAGAACTCAGCCGACGCACCGGCGCCGGTGTAGGCATCGAACATCTGCCGTGCGATCGCCGGGCCGAAGAAATGGTCGTTCACGGAGTACAGCCAAAGGCTGGGCAGGTGCGTTCGCGCACCGAAGTCTTGCATCGACCGGACCAGCCCATCGGGATTGCAGACAAAATCCGGACGGATTGAACCGCGGCCGCCGGCAAAATTCAATATGCCAACAACGCCAGGGAGCGGTCCCGCAGCTGCCGCCAGCACACCAAGCCCGCCGGAGGAATGGCCAAGCAGGACGATGCGATCTGGATCGACCCATGGCTCCCGGCGCAGCGCAATCACCGCGGCGACGATATCCACCGCCGAGGCGCGGCCTTCGCGTTCATAGTGCCGACCATCGCAGGGACTTGCCGGCACATCGGCCAGACCTGACGACCAGCCGAAGCCGCGGCGATTCACCACGGCCACGGCGTAGCCATGCTGCGCGAACACGATGGCCGGGCCGGAATACGCTTCCGGTGTCATGCGCGAAACCGCATAGCGGTCGCGTGGGAAGCCGTGGTTGATGATGACCAGCGGGAAGCGACCCGGACGGGCCGGGCGAGTGACCAGCGATTCAAGATCGGCTGTGTTCCCATTCGGCAGGGTGACATGCAGTGTGGCGGGCTCGCGGATCAGGCCTGGCAACTGCGTGACGGTCGCACCGGCCGGTGGCGTGCGCCAAAGCACCAGACATGCCAACCAGATGAGGCATGCCAGGTGCTTCATGGCGTCACCCCCTGTTCAGTAAGTCCCGAGTCCTAAAATGCCGTGGCTGAAGTTTACGTCGGCAACGATCTTCTTGCCAATCAGGTCACGCAGCGTTTCCGTGGTACCACCGCCGATGGTGCCGTAGCGAGCGCCGCGATAGAAACGCGACACGGGATATTCGTCGGTGAATCCGAATCCGCCATGCATCTGCACCGCCTCGCTGGTCACGCGCAGCGACATCTCGTTGCAGAACACCTTGGCCGTGGCTGCCATGAATGGGTCGGGGAACGGATTGGCGGTTAGGCAGGCACGATACAGGAGGCCCCTGCCCGCTTCGATGTCGCGGAACATGTCGGCGAGCTTCCAGCGGATGCCCTGGTGGTCAGCAATCGGCTTGCCGAACACGGTGCGCTCCCGGACGTAGTTTACCGCCTCATCGAAAGCGCCTTCGGCCAGGCCGAGCGAGATGGACGGGTTCAGGCAGCGCTGAGTGTTGAACGCAGTGAGCAGGCGGCGAAAGCCGTCCTCGCGGAGGACAAGATTCTCCAATGGAAGTTCGCAATCGTCGAACTGGATTTCGTGCAGGTTCTCCCCGCCCATGGTGTGGAACGTGCCGGTGACCGCAAAGCCCTTGGTGTTGGGCTCCAACAGAACGCAGCCGATGCCCTCGCGACCGGGCTTGCCGTCGATGCGAGTGAATACGACAAACATACCGGCTTCCGGGGCGCGGCTGATCAGCGTCTTGGTGCCTTTCAGGATGACGCGGTCGCCGAGGATGCGGGCGTTTGTGCGGTAGTTGGCGACGTCGGTGCCGGCGTGCGGCTCGGTCATGCAGATCGCCAAAATGCAGTCCCCGCTGACGACATTCGGCAGGATGCGCTCACGAATGGACTGCGGCGCGTAACGGGCAATCACGCGGGTCTGCACCCCGGCCTCGCCCAGTACCGCCATCGCAGTGACGTAATCGACCTTGGCGATCTCTTCTAGGATCAGTGCGGTGTCGAGAATGGGCAGGCCTAATCCGCCGTATTCCTCCGGCACCGACATGCCAAGCACGCCGAGCGCGGCGAGCTTCTTCATGTTCTCCCAGGGGAAGGTTCCGTCCATCCAGCGTTGAGCGACGGGCTTGAACTCCGATTGCGCGAGCTCGCGCACTGAGGCGACCATTTCACGCTGTTGCGGGCTGATGTGGAAGTCCATGCGGGGCGTTTCCTGTGCCGTTCGGTCGGGCAGGCACTTTAGGCGTGGGCGCCACGCGAGACCAATATCCGCGCAACGACCTGGAGACCGTACTACCTGCGTATCATTGACAGACGCGATCGGTCCGGGACTTCTCACCGGGAATGCCTGACAGGACCGCTTATGCACGACTTTTGGATGTCGATCATCACGCTCGCGTTGCTACTCCTGAGCGCCTGGTGCGGCCGCGTCCTGCGTTCTCGTCTGCCGGAGACCTATCGGACGCGCGAGACCATTGAGACCATGCAACTGGTCATCGGCATGTTGGTAACCTTTGCTGCGCTGGTGCTGAGTTTGCTGACCGCATCGGTGAAGACGTCTTACGACTACGCCGCACGTGATCGGCACAACTACGCGCTGCGCCTGACCGTGCTCGACGACTGCCTGCGCGACTATGGCCGTGCGACGGCACCGGTGCGGCAAAACCTGGCAGCCTATACGGCGGCGGTCATTGCCAGCACGTGGCCACACGAACCGCCGCCCAGGGGCATAAGCTATCCGAGTACCGCGGGCATGCCGGTAGTCGGCGGAACCCCCCTGCTTGCCGGTCTCATGAACCGGATCGGTCAGCAGATCCGCATGCTCGATCCCACGACGGCGGTCGAGGTCCGCACCGCTGACGACTGCCGCCTCGCCTATCGTGATAGCATGCAGGCCAGGTTGCGCGTGATCGAAGACGCCGGCACGAGCTTTTCCGCCCCATTCTTCTGGATTCTGGTGTTCTGGCTGATGGCGGCCTTCCTCGCCCTAGGGTTGGCCGCGCCGCGGAACCGAGTCGCGCTGCTTGGCGTCCTGCTGTGCGCTGTCTCGCTCAGCAGTGTGGTGTTCGTGATCACCGATCTCAGCCGTCCGTACCGCGGGTTGATGGCGATCTCAAGCCAGGACATGCACGATGCTCTGGCGCATATGATGGAAGCGCAGAAGTAACCCGGCGGCGATCGTTCGGGGACCGCCGCTCGTTGCGCCGTGTTGCTGAGATCGCGACGGTCCGCAGCTCGCCGTTCAGGCTCAATGCCAGCCATACGGAGCGGGAACACAAGCGCAACGACCACCTCAATAGTCAGCCGGGCATCGCTTAAGGGCGCCCAATCGCCGAAAACATGCTGTAGTTCGCCTATACCTCGTCAGACGATCGTCGGTCACCACGACATCGAGCCGGGGTGTATCCAACAGCATGGCGCGGGCGTGAGGGCACCGCCGCACGCAAGCGGCATGACACCACATCTGGTAGCGATCAATCTTCCGTCGGCTGTTGGCACTTCTGCGCCGGCCCGTCGTTTGACATTCCTCCCCCCGCCTGTCAGGGAGCTACTGAACAGTAGCGGAGCCAGTGGTGAACGACCTCTCCCCGCCGGGGCCCAACCTGACCCTGCCCTCGATCGAGGCCGTGGAGCAGGGTCTGCGGTCGGCCGGCTATATTCCAAGTAGACAGATCGCAACGGCGGTTTATCTCGCCCATCATTTGCGGAAGCCGATTCTGGTCGAAGGTCCCGCTGGTGTCGGCAAGACCGAGCTCGCGCGCTCCGTCGCCACATGGCTGAAGCTACCGCTGATTCGCATGCAA
>JASHVB010000089.1 GCA_030039695.1 Acetobacteraceae bacterium | reverse complement strand
TGGCCTCCTGCCCGATCAGGTCGTCGAATCGCGTTGGCCGGTATTTCCGGGCGAGCACACGGTAGGCGGGGGCAGGCGACGGTGGCGGTACCTGTGTGGGCAGGCTCTCGCCGAACAGCCCGGGGCCTTCCGGTGGCGGAGGCGGTGGGATGTCCTCGGTCGGCGAATCTTCTTCCTGGAACAAGCCGGACATGGCGGAGCGGGTTGATTGGCCGGGCGGCCATCCTCTGCGGCAGGTGGTGGTGGACCGGACGGGGGAATATCACGACCAGGGCGCCGCTCCCAGCCGGCGTGCGCCACGCGTCACTGTGGAGTCGTCATTGCCTCTGCGAGCGAACGTGACCCAGGCATATGGGCCCTTTCTGATTCCACACCGCCGGCATGTGCGGGCGCCGGCTGCACTGTCATGAAGCGCGTTCCCCGCGCCCCAGCGCGGAAGCAAACCCCTCACGCCGCCATTCGAACCGGCTCGACCCAATCGGTCCGCGCCAGCGGTCCATCGCGCACTTCGACAATGCGCGCGCGGTCGAAGCCGTTGAATGCGGTGCGCAAACAGCCGCCATAGGCGCCGAGCTGGCCAATCTCGATCCAGTCGCCATCCGTCACGTCGGCTGGCAGAACGAATGGGCCGCGCATGGCGTCGGCACTGTCACAGGTGGGTCCAAACAAGGAAAAGCCATGCTCGGCCGCGGATACGGCACGATGGTCCGAAGGAATCAGCCGCACCGGGTAGCGAAAGCCAAGTGTCCCCGCGTCCGCGAGGCTGCCATAGACGCCATCGTTCACATAAAGCGCGTCGCCGCGCCGCTGCTGGACCTGCACCACCACCGATGCGCCGCCGGCGGCCAGCGCCCGGCCCGGTTCGGCCCAGAGTTCCGCGTCCGGCAGACCGAGCGCTTCGAACCCGGATTCGATCTCGGCCAGGAATGCGCCGAGCGGTGGTGGCTCCATATCCGGGTAGGCGACCGGAAATCCGCCGCCGACATCGACGATCTCCACCGGCACACCGGCCGCGCGGATGATCCCGTCCGCGACCGCCAGCGCGTTGCGCCACGCGAGCGGGTCAAGGCACTGCGAGCCAACGTGGAACGACACGCCGAGCCGGGCCGCATGCGGACGCGCGTCACGCAGCAGCGTTGCCGCATGCTCTGGCGCCGCGCCGAACTTGCCGGACAGATCAAGGCGTGCGCCGCTCTTTGGCAGCGCGAGGCGCACGATCAACCCGACCTCGCCATCGATTCCCGTCGCATTGATCTCCTGGCGGAGCTTCGCCAGCTCCTCGGCGCTGTCGAGCACGAAGTCGCGCACGCCTTGCCGCGCCCACGCTTCACGGATGGCGCCGCGCGCCTTGACGGGATGCATGAAGTGAATCGCAGCGTCGGGGAACATCTGGCGCACAAGGATCACTTCATTGATTGACGCGCAGTCGAAATGTGCGATGCCGCCCGTGTACAGGGCACGCAACACTGCCGGTTCCGGATTGCATTTCACAGCGTACATCGTCACGCCGGGAAACGCCCCCGCAAAGTCGCGCGCCGTCGCGGTGATCGTCGCCGGACGCAGACAATGCATCGGCTCCTCTGGCCGGTGCGTTGCGACGAGGTGATCCACCGTGGGCAGCACGTCAGGCTGCTCAACAAGACGGCCGAATAGCGGCGAAACAGCGGTGCGAACACGCAGTGCGTTCATCGGAATGCCCTCGCGAGGCTGAGGGCGCGCCAGCGGACGCGCCGAGCGGTCAGAACGAAGCGGACGAAACCGTCGCCGCGCGCCAATGCGCCGCGGCGGCGGGCAATTCAGCCGATGCTGCGAGGACTTCGCATCGCGGCCATTCGATCAACCAACATAGGCGGTTCCCTTGCGACCCCGGCCCCACGCTTGGACCGGCCCGACCGAAAAGGACGCGTTACGTCGTTGCTGTGCCCCACAGGGCTCGCGGCACGTGCGATGCGTCGAGGCGCCGCCGCATCCCTGGAAGGAACGCCGCGGGAGCGCGCATATAGGAGGATCGGCGGCGAAGTGCTATGCGTTTTTGACGGTCGAGCCAATCGGCGCAAGCAGGGCTAGGTACTCCCACACCACTGTCGCGGCCGCGAGTGCCGTTATCTCCGACACGTCATAGGCCGGCGCTATCTCGACCACATCCATGCCGGCGAACGCGATCCGGCGCAGTTGCCGCAGAATCGCCTGGGCCTGCCAGGAAGCAAGGCCGCCAATCTCCGGCGTCCCAGTGCCAGGAGCGAAGGCCGGATCGAGCGCGTCGATGTCGAAGCTGAGATAAGCCGGTGCGTCGCCGACAACGGCGCGGATTTTTTCCGCAACGGCAGCGGGATGGCTTGCGTGCACGTCCTGCGCCGTCAGCACCGTCACGCCGCGGCCCAGCGTCCAGTCCCACACCGCTCGGTGCACCGGGGAACGGACCCCGATCTGGATCATCCGGCGCGGGTCTACCAGACCGTCCTCGATTGCGTGATAGAAGACGGTTCCATGTGCGTAGGCTTGGCCGAAATTGCTCGGCCAGGTATCCACATGCGCGTCGAAATGTACCAATCCGAGCGGGCCGCCGATTCGCTTTGACAGAGCACGCAGCAGCGCCAGCGTGATCAGATGTTCGCCGCCGAGTGCCAGCAGGTGTCCGATCCCAGCCGCGTGTTGCTCGATCCCTTGCAGACTGGCGGAGATGTCGCCGAGTGCAATTGGAAAATCGCCGATATCGGCCACGTCCAGTGTCGCCGGTTCGATCCAGAACGCGGGATGATCGCCATCGGTCAGCATGCGGCTGGCGCGACGTATGGCCTGCGGCCCGTCGCGTGCACCGGCACGATTGGTGGTGCCGATGTCGAGGGGAATGCCGGCAACGACGAAGGCCGCATCATGGTTGGCGCGGTTGACCGACAGAAAGCTCGGCGAGGCGGCGAATGTGGGAGTTTCAGCCATGATGGCGGTTTGTCATTGCAGGGAACGCAGCCCGCAAGGCAGGTCTGGCCTCGTCCGGACCAGCCATGCCGTTACAGCTCGCCTGAAGGCAAGGCATGGATGGCCGCGACGCGCCCGACCATGCCACGGGGCGTGGATTGCCGCTTCACCGGCCGTCAGGCGAGGCACGGCGCTATCGCACGAGCACATTCTTGAACTGCCATGGATCGCCGGAGTCGAGGTCTTCGGGGAACAGTCCGCCGCGTCCATGAAGCGGTGTCCAGTCCGTGTAGGCGCCGGTGAGGCGTCCGAGGTAGGGCTCCATAATTGAGAGCACCCGTTCATGATCGAGTTCATCGGCTTCCACCACGCCGCGCTCCGGGTTCTCCAACGCCCAGACCATTCCCGCCAGCACCGCTGCGGTCACCTGCAAGCCGGTCGCATTTTGGTAGGGCGCAAGCTGCCGGGTCTGCTCAATCGACAACTGCGAGCCGTACCAGTACGCATTCTTTGCGTGGCCGTACAGCAGGACGCCAAGTTCATCGATGCCGTCGAGGATTTCGTCATTCATCAGTCGCCAGTGTGTCTGCGTGTGGAAGGCGTTCCCCTGTAGCTCATGCAACGAGAGAATCGCGTCATCGCACGGGTGATAGGCGTAATGGCAGGTCGGCCGGTA
>JASHVB010000088.1 GCA_030039695.1 Acetobacteraceae bacterium | reverse complement strand
CTAGGGCGTGTCCTCAATTGAGCCAAATGAGGCTGGCGACGAGTTGGACGGCGGCCAGGAAGTTGCGCGCGGTCTTGTCGTAGCGCGTGGCGATTGCGCGGAATTGCTTGAGTTTGCCGAAGAAATTCTCGATCAGGTGGCGTTCACCGTAGATATGCCGGTCGAGTGGGCGACGTTCGCGTCGGTTGGCCTTGGCGGGGATCACCGCCGTCTTGGAGGCGGCGGCCAGCGGCTCGAGCACGCGATCATCGGCATCGTACGCCTTATCGGCGATCAGAATGTCGGCCTGCATCGTCGGTAGTAGGTGGTCGGCGCCGACCAGATCGTGCTCCTCGCCGCCGGTCAGGAAGAAGCCGACGGCATAGCCGAGCGCATCGACCAGTGCGTGGATCTTGGTGCTCAGTCCGCCTCGCGATCGCCCGATCGCCTGGGTCTCGCCCTCTTTTTTTTCGCGCCGGCGCTGTGCTGATGAGCGCGCACAATGGTGCTGTCGATCATCGCGTATTCGTTGTCCGCGTCAGCGGCGAGATGCTGAAAAACCCGCTCCCAGGCTCCGGATTTCGCCCAGCGGCTGAACCGTTGATGCACGTTCTTCCAGTCGCCGAAGCGGGGCGGCAAGTCGCGCCACGGACAGCCGGTGCGGTAACGATAGAGAACCGCCTCCACGAACAAGCGGTTGTCCTCGGCCGTCACCCCGACCGTGCCTGGCCGGCCCGGTAGGAGATCCTTGATCCGGTTCCACTGGCCGTCAGAAAGGCTGAAGCGGTGGCGCACCATTGGTCAGCTCCCGAAAGCTGACCCCCCAGGAATCGAAAAACCTTCCGCGCCGGAATCTCCTACGTGGCCCGGATGGACGATCTGCCTTCCGGTGTTGCATTTTGGACTCGCTCGCCTGCCGCTAATTGGGGACACGCCCTAGTGCAATGCTCACGGCCGTGACGGGGCTACCCGGACTTCCCATCACGGTAGCTTTACAGGCGAGCACAGATCGACGCAGGTCCCGGCTAGGTCGTCCCAACGGGACATGCAAGCAGCGGATAGCTTATTCCGTAATCCTTCGAGACGCTGATTGGTGTCAGCAAGCCGCCTGGCAGGCTGACGTCACGCCGGGCGTGGGTTAAATCTTCCGCATCAGCTCCGCCCAGCGATCCAGGATCGGCAGCACCACGTCGCCCTTGGCCGGCGGCAGGAATACCGTGACGCGGTTGATACCCTTGTCGCGATAGCGTTTCAGCGCATCCAGATCCTCTGGTGGCGCCATCAGGTCGATTTTGCACGACTCTGTATCGCGCCCTGCCTCCCGGACCATCGCTTGAAACTCTGCAATGATTTCATCGGTAAGCATCATCGCCACCGGCATCCAGCCGTCGCCGTAGCGGGCGGCACGCCGCGCGGCATGCGGGAAGGCGCCTCCGATGAGGATCGGCGGATACGGCTTCCGCACCGGCTTCGGCCAGGCGATGATCGGATCGAAATTGACGAACTCGCCGTGATACTCGGCCTGCGGCTTGGTCCAAATCTCCTTCATCGCCTCGATGCGCTCACGCACCAGCTTGGCACGTGTATCGAATGCAGTGCCGTGGTTCTCCATCTCCTCGACGTTCCAGCCGATACCGATACCGAACAGGAAGCGGCCTTCGGACACTTGGTCGATCGAGGCCACCGCTTTCGCGGTCTGGATCGGATCGCGCTGGTTCAACAGGCAGATGCCCGTGCCCACCTTGAGCGTTTTCGTCGCCATGGCCGCCGCCGTAAGCGTCACGAATGGATCCATGGCGTTGTAATATTCCTTCGGCAACTCGCCTCCCATAGGATAAGGCGTGCGGCGCGAGGCTGGGATGTGTGAGTGCTCGGGGGTCCAAAAGGAGTCGAACCCGCGCGCCTCGAGGGCCTGGGCTAGCTCCGCCGGCTTCATCGAATAGTCGGTGAGGAACATCAAGGCGCCAAAATGCATGATCGGGTCTCCCCTGGTTGGGCCCAGCGTAGCGGAGATGGGGGCGGTGGCGGGGCTGGTAAAGGGCATACCTAATCTAAGCGAGTGAACAAGGCTGTCAGGCGCGCCATCCGGGTCTCGGATTGCCTCACTCGGTTACGGCTGAAACACGATTCCCCTGAAGTGTAACTGGATTGTATTTGGCGAGTGCCACAACAAGCTTCCCTTCGCGAGGAGGCATCGCCGTTGGCGTGTTCGCGAACTCGATCGCTTTGGACGTCAGTTCGAGCCGATCGAAAGCGCTGTCACGGTCCGCCGGTGACCACCCGGACCGAACCGATTTCGCTGATGCGCCGCTCCGCGAAGTGGTGCGTGCCGCCTGACGTATTGCAGAATAAGCATCAATTGTGCGCAGACTTTCCCGATGTCACCGCATGCCTCGGTAGGCCCTTTTTAGCGCAAGTAATCCACCTAACGTCCGAAATGAGTGAAATCGGCAGCGGCGGAAGCGCCTGCCGTGATCGATATGAGGAGATCTGCACATGAACATCCAGGCACTTGGCTATCTTGGTGTTGGCAGCGACAAGCTCGACGACTGGACCGCTTTCGCGGTCAACTGCCTTGGGATGCAGGCGGTAGATCGCGGAGCGGGCCAGCGCGCCTTCCGCATGGACGACCGCAAGCAGCGGTTGGTGATCGACCGCGCGCTTTCCGAGGGACAGCGCTATTTCGGGTGGGAACTCGCCGATGCCGCCGCGCTCGATGCGCTTGCTGCGAAACTCGAAAGCGCCGGTGTCGCTGTGAAGCGAGAGCCCGCCACAGTCGCTGATCAGCGTTTTGTCCGCGAGGTAATTTCTTTCGCAGACCCTACTGGCAATCGGCTGGAGGCGTTTCACGGCGCGCAGGTGGCCGACGAGTCGTTCCGCCCCGGCCGCAACATTGCCGGTTTCCGCACCGGCGTGCAGGGCATGGGCCATGTGTTGCTGCTGGTGCCCGATGTGCAGGCGGCGCTCGTATTCTATCGCGACCTGCTCGATTTCCGCATCAGCGATTACATGAGCGCGCCCGTGAACGCTTATTTCCTGCATGTCAATCCGCGTCACCACTCGGTTGCGCTCGTGCAGGCGCCTGTGAACCGCATCCATCACCTGATGGTGGAACTCTACTCGCTCGATGATGTCGGCCAGGCATACGACCTCTTGATGACGCAGCCCGAGCGCGTGGTAGCGACGCTTGGGCGGCATTCGAACGACCTCATCACCTCGTTCTATCAGCGCACGCCGTCGGACATGTATGTCGAGTATGGATGGGGCGGCCGCGAGGTGGACGACGCCACCTGGCAACCGCACGAGGCGCCGACGCTGCGCAGCTATTGGGGCCACAAGGGACTATTCGAAGCGGTCGGCGACGGTCACCCGCCGCCGTTGCCACCGCCGACCGAGCGCGCGCCGTTGCAGGTGATGGACGGCAATTACCACCGCATGAGCGGCGTCTGCCCGTGGTGGGACTCAATGAAGGAAATAGGATAGGTGCCGTTGCTCTTTGAATTAGGACAACGATTCCTCGATAAATCAATCGCATCGATGTTGCCGTTAAATGGTTCTGGCGCACTTTTGGTGGTGGTATCGGGCTGCTTCGGTAATGGGGGCACAAGGCCGGGCAAGGTTAGGCCGGGGCTGAGGGCAGGTCAGCGAGCTTGGCGGGTTCACGAGCGAGTCAACGGACCAAGAATCGCTTGACGTGGTAACGGGTGGGCCGACTCTAAAGCCAGGGTGAGCAACACCCTAGACCTAAGC
>JASHVB010000744.1 GCA_030039695.1 Acetobacteraceae bacterium | reverse complement strand
GCACTTCTGCGCCGGCCCGTCGTTTGACATTCCTCCCCCCGCCTGTCAGGGAGCTACTGAACAGTAGCGGAGCCAGTGGTGAACGACCTCTCCCCGCCGGGGCCCAACCTGACCCCGCCCTCGATCGAGGCCGTGGAGCAGGGTCTGCGGTCGGCCGGCTATATTCCAAGTAGACAGATCGCAACGGCGGTTTATCTCGCCCATCATTTGCGGAAGCCGATTCTGGTCGAAGGTCCCGCTGGTGTCGGCAAGACCGAGCTCGCGCGCTCCGTCGCCACATGGCTGAAGCTACCGCTGATTCGCATGCAATGCTACGAGGGCCTAGATGAAGCCAAGGCGCTCTATGAATGGAAATACGGCAAACAGCTCCTGTATACTCAGATCCTGAAAGACAAAATTGGATCGGTCATCGGTGACGCCGACGGCTTGGTCACCGCACTGAACAAACTGCACGATTTCGGCGACATTTTCTTCTCGGAGAATTTCCTGGAGCCCCGGCCGCTGCTGCGCGCCCTGCAGCAACCCGGCGGCGCGGTGCTGCTGATCGACGAAATCGACAAGTCGGATCAGGAATTCGAGGCGTTCCTGCTGGAAATCCTGTCGGACTACCAGGTGACGATCCCGGAAATCGGCAGCATCCATGCGGTGACGACTCCGATCGTGCTGCTGACCTCCAACAGCACGCGCGATCTGGGCGATGCGCTCAAGCGCCGCTGCTTGCACCTGCATATCGGCTTCCCAGACGAGAAGCTGGAGGCGCAGATCATCGCCAGCCGTGTCCCCGGTATCGAGGCGAGCTTGATGCGCCAGCTGGTCAGCTTTGTGCAGCAGTTGCGCACGTTGGATCTGAAGAAATTGCCCTCGGTCAGCGAGACGATTGACTGGGCGAAGGTATTGGTGCTCCTGCACGCGCCCGTGCTGGAAGTTGACCTGGTGCGCGACACACTGAACGTGCTGCTGAAGTTTGAAGCGGACATCGAGATTGCCGGTAAGCAGCTCGCCACGCTGACACACAAGGCGCGCGCGAATGCCGGCGTGACAGCGTAGTGTTCGTGATGCGGCCTCTGACCTTCCCGTCATGGCCCGGCTTGACCCGGCCACCGTCGCACGGTCCGTCGGCGCGAAGATGGCCGGCTCAAGCCGGGCCATGACCGCTAAGGCCGACCGCTCCCGATGTTAGCACCCACCGCCACAGCCAGCGAACCGCTCCGCCGCTTCCTACAAGTGGCACGCGGGGCAGGGCTGCGCGTCTCCGCCGCGGAAGGCATCGACGCGGCCCGCGCCGTGGACCTCGTCGGTTACGCCGACCGCGCGGTATTGAAGGACACACTCTCCTTCGTCCTCGCCAAGACCCCCGACGAAAAATGCCTGTTCGACGAATGCTTCGAACTTTACTTCAAGCGCGATGAATTTGCCGGCCCTGACGCGCAGGAACCCGCGCTCCCCACGCCCGGTCCGGCGATCGGCGGCGACGGAGCCGGCGGCCAGGGCGGCGGCGCGACGCTCAGCCAGATGCTGTTGGACGACGACCGCGCCGTACTGGCACCGGCCATGGAGCAAGCGGCGCGCGATGCCGGGCTTGAGAACATAAGGTTCTTCACGCAAAAGAACCTATACGCGCGCCGCATTCTCGATCGAATGGGACTGCGCGTCCTAGAGCGCGAAATAGAGACGCTGCGCCAATCCGGCGATGACGACGCAATCGTCCGTGCCGGTCGCCTGGACTCACGCCTCGAAGCCCTACGCGATTCGGTGCGCGATTTCGTCGAACGCCACCTGGTGTTGTTCGCCCGTGGCGAGACCGAACGATTCCGCGAGGAGCTGCTGAAGAACGCCCGCCTGTCCAACCTGGAACGGCGCGATCTTGACCGCATGCGTGTGCTAGTGCGGGCAATGGCAAAGCGTCTGGCCGCACGCTACGCCAAGACGCGGCGACGCCGTCTGCGCGGGCAGTTGGATCTGCGGCGCACGTTGCGCCGCAATATGGGCTGGGGCGGCGTGCCGTTCATCACAGTCTGGAAGCAGAAGCGCATTGAGAAACCACGCGTGATGGTGCTGTGCGACGTATCCGGTTCGGTCGCACCGATGGCGCAGTTCCTGCTGATGTTCCTCTACGCAGTGCACGAGGCGCTGTCGGATATCCGTTCCTTCGCCTTCGCGGGATCGCTCATCGAGGTCAGCCAGATTCTCGAAAAGAAGGAAATTGAAGACGCAATCAGCGAGATCATGCAGACGATCGGTTACGGCTCGTCGAACTACGGCAACTCGCTGGCAGATTTCGAAGACGGCTGGGGTGCACTGGTCACCACCAAGACAACGATCATCATTCTCGGCGACGCGCGCGGCAACCGCACCGATCCGCGTACCGAGATTATGGCGCGCCTTGCGCAGCGGGCAAAGCGCGTCATTTGGCTGAACCCCGAATACCGTTCCGCCTGGGGCACTGGCGATTCCGACATGTATCGCTACGCGGCGTTTTGCAACCTGGTCACTGTGTGCAACACGCTGCGCCATCTGGAGCGGGTTATCACAGATCTGCTGGAAGAAACTGCCTGAAATCCTCCGCATTTAGCAGGGGAGAGGTCGAGGTGCTGAAGGCGCCACGGGTGAGGGCCAACCGCCTCTAAGCCGTTGCCCCACCATCCACAGGCAGCGCCACACCGGTCACGTACGACGCCTCGTCCGAAATCAAAAACAGCGCCGCATTCGCAATCTCCTCCGGCTGCGCAGGCCGCCCTATCGGCACCTGCCCACCGCGTTTGACAACGAGCGTCTCCGGCGTTTCCCCAGCCGGCAACTGGCTGTCAGGTCGCGCAACGAACACCCGCAGCATTGGCGTATCGACCGGCCCGGGGCACACAGCGTTCACCCGGATCTTCTCGCGCGCGTAGCGCTTCGCTAGTCCGTGCACCAACCCGACAACGCCAAACTTCGCAATATTATAGACTGGACTGAACTGCGACCCCGTCAGCCCCGATGTCGATGCGGTATACAGCAACGCTCCGCCACCTCGTGCACGCAGCTCCGGAATCGCCGCCTCCGTCGTCACCAGCACCGTACGCAGATTCAAATCCATCGCCAGTTCGAAATCGCGCCAGTCGATGCCCTCGATCGACGCTGGCCCCGGATGGCCCACGTGGTTCCACACGAAATCTAGCCCGCCGAATTCCCGTGCGGTGCGGTGCACAATGTCACGCGCGAATGCGTCCTGCCTCAGATCGCCCGCCAGTGCGATCGCCTTGCCCCCACGGTTGGTGATCTGCTTCACCACGGCATTAGCGCCGTCCTCATTCAGATCCACTACCCCGACCGCCGCACCTTCCTGCGCGAACCGCAGCGCGCCAGCGCGACCCATGCCGGACGCTGCCGCTGTAACGATGCCAACCTTGTTCTGCAAACGCATGGTATTGTCTCCTTTAGCCACGCCGCGCCGACAGCCAGGACATCATGATCCGATTGAAGGTCTCTGGATGCTCCACGTTCGGGAAGTGGCGCGCGTTGGCGATTTCCTCATAGCCCGCGCCCTGCACCAGGCCGGCGAGCCTCCGATTCTCCGCCGGCGGCGTCCCAGGATCCTCCGCGCCGCACACCACCAGCACCGGCAGCCGTAGCGTCGGCAGCCGCGCGACGAAATCGAAATTCTGAATGGCGGCAGAGCATCCGAGATAACCCGCAGCAGTCGTGCCAACGACGGTGTCGTGGATCTGCCGCCACCGGTGTGGATTGCGCGGCTTGAATGCATCGGTAAACCAGCGCTCCACAGTGCCATCCGCAATCGGTGCCAGCGCGTCCGCCTCGCGCACGGTCGCCATCCGCTCCGCCCAGACCTGCGCCGCGCTCACTGGACTGCTGGGCAGCGTATCGCACCACATTGCCGACAAGAGCGTGCTGCCATGCTCCAGCGCAAACGCCTGGCCCAGCATACCGCCGATCGACAAGCCGATGTAATGCACCTTGCTGATGCCGAGAGCGTCCAGCACGCTCGCCACATCGGCGGCGAGTTGGCTCATCGTGTAATCGCCAAGCACGGGATTGCTTCCGCCATGGCCGCGCATGTCAACGCGCAGCACGCGGAAGCCGCCGGACAACAGTGCCGGCACTTGTTCGGCCCACATGCCACCGTCGGACGCAAGCGAATGCGTCATGCACACCACCGGCGCACTTTCCGGCCCTATCAGGTCATAGGCGATCTTTCGCCCGTTCAGTGGCAGCAGCATACACTCCTCCCTCGATGCGCGCGCCGCATGTTCCCGCCCAGCCCGACGCGGCGCAAGCACCTGCAGGACTCGCCGCACGCGCCGTGGCAATGCAACATGGCGGGCGAGCCCAGGGCAATTTCGCATGCGCGTTTCCATTCGTGTCCCGGTCGGCCGCCCGTTGCCGGAACTTGCTGCGTTCGTTCGCCGCGTCGAGCAAGCGGGCTTCGACGGCGCGGGCATCCACGACCACCCGTCGAGCGGCCGCGACGCCTATGTGGCCCTGGCACTCGCCGCGCAGGCAACGCAGCGGCTGCGCCTGTTCCCCGCCACATCAAGCCCCGTCCCGCGGCATCCGTTGGTGCTGGCATCGCTCGCCCACAGCCTCGACGAAATCGCGCCCGGCCGCACGTTTCTTACCGTCGCGCCCGGTTTCATCTCCACCCGCACGATGGGCAAGCCACGCGCCAGCCTTACCGTAATGCGCGAGGCGATCCGCGACCTGCGCGGCTTGCTCGCGGGCGAAGCGGCGACGTTCGGCCCTGCCTCGACACGTCTTCGCAACCGCAGCGCATCGCCAACGCCGGTGTATCTGTTTGCCGCCGGTCCGCGCATGATCGAACTCGCCGGGGAACTCGCCGACGGGGCGTTCCTGTTCGTCGGCCTGCACCCTGCGTCGATCCGCGCCGCGATGGCGCATCTGCGTACCGGCGCGCAACGTGCCGGCCGCAGCTTGGACAATTTTCCAGTGGTTTTCATCGTCACGTTCGGGCTGGGCCATGATGCCGGCCCGCGCTGGGTGCGAAGCTGGTTCGCTCCTGGCCAACCATTCCTCGCGTATCCCAGCGCCGCGAACCTGCACTGGCTGCGCGAAGCCGGATTTGATCTCGACGCCACCCACGATCCCGCTGCCGTTCCCGAAGACGGCGCCCGCCAGATCGCCGACGCCTTCGGGTTGTTTGGTTCCGCCGAATATTGCGCCGACCGGCTGCTGCGCGCGCGCGAGGACGCCGGCGTGAATAACGTGTTCCTCTTCCCCGCGCACGATCTTCCCGGTGGCTACGACATGCCAGCGGCGGAGATCGCTGCGTTCGAGGGTGTGATCGGGCCACGGATTGCTGGCGTGTAGGTGTTCCCCTCCCCTTACAAGAGCGGGAACACCGCGACGCGCCCGACCTGCTAAACACCACACATGGAGCCACTCGACCTCTCGCTATACAAGGAAACCCTCATCGTCCTGGGCGCCGCCGCCGTCGTCGTGCCGTTGGTGCACCGGCTGCGCGTCAGTCCGGTGCTGGGGTTCATCCTGGTGGGCCTCGCCGCCGGACCATTCGCCGCCGGCGCGCTGAGCGACCGCGTGCCCTGGCTCGCCGCGGTCACCATCGACGACCCCGCCGACATCGAGCCGATCGCTCACCTCGGCGTCGTGCTGCTGATGTTCATGATCGGCCTCGAGCTGTCGTTCGAGCGCCTATGGCTCATGCGCCGCCTGGTGTTCGGCCTGGGCACATTGCAGGTCGTGACCAGTGTCGCGGCGATCACCGGCATCGCGGTCCTCCTCGGCCAGCCGACGCAGGTGGCCATCGTGATCGGCCTGTCGCTCACGATGTCGTCCACCGCCGTCGTCATCCAGGTGCTGTCAGAAGAGAAGCGGCTGAACACGGCCGTCGGGCGCACCAGCTTCGCGATCCTGTTGTTTCAGGACCTCGCCGTGGTTCCGGTGTTGTTCGCGCTTGGCGCGTTGGCGCCCACACCACATGCCGCATCGGCGGCGGGCCTGGGCCTCGCGATAGGTCACGCTGTCGCGGCAGTCGTGGTCATCATCGCAGTCGGCCGCCTCATCCTGCGCCCATTGTTCCGCAGCGTCGCCCGCACCCACAGCCCCGAATCCTTTGTTGCCGCCTGCCTGTTGGTCGTCATCGCGACTGGACTCGCGACAGAGGCGGCTGGCCTCTCCATGGCGCTCGGCGCGCTGATCGGCGGGTTACTTCTCGCCGGCACCGAATACCGGCGCCAAGTCGAGGTCACCATCGATCCGTTCAAAGGCCTGTTGCTCGGGGTGTTCCTGATCTCCATCGGCATGAGCCTCGATCTGCGCGTTCTTGCCGCGGCCCCTGCACTGGTGATCGGCACCGCATGCGGCGTTGTGCTGCTGAAACTGCTGCTCACCGCGCCGCTCGCACGGCTGTTCCGCCTCTCGTGGGCCAGCGCCTTACAGACCGGGCTGCTGCTCGGTCCCGGCGGTGAGTTCAGCTTCGTCATCGTCACAATCGCGGTGGCGCAGTCGCTGCTGCCGAGGCAGATCGCCAGCCTGATGCTGATCGTTGCGGCGCTGACCATGGGCAGCATTCCGCTGCTGTCCCGCCTCGGTCAGGCCGTGGCGCGTCGCATCGCGCCACCGCAACCGGCCGACGCCTCCCTGCTGGCACCGGCGCTGCACGATGCAGAGCCACGGGTGATCGTTGCGGGCTTCGGTCGCGTTGGCCAGACCGTTGCCGCCATGCTGGAGGTTCACGGCATTCTGTACGTCGCAATCGACCGCGAGCCCGACCTCGTCGCGCGGCAACGGCGGCAGGGCAAGCCGGTGTACTATGGCGACATCACCGATATCGAGCTGCTACGGCGGCTAAACCTGGACACCGCGCGGGCCCTGGTGGTCACCTTGGACGATCCGCCGTCGGCCGACGCGCTGGTCGCCGGCGCGCGCGAAGCACGGCCGGACCTGCTGATCATTGCCCGCGCCCGGGACTCGCGGCATGCCGCGCATCTGTATCGCACGGGCGCATCCGACGCCGTACCGGAAACGGTCGAGGCCAGTCTGCAATTATCCGAAGCCGTGCTGGTAGATGTCGGTGTGCCGATGGGGCCAGTGCTCGCGTCGATTCACGAGAAGCGAGCTGAGCTACAGAACGGCATCAAGGAGATGGCGCCAGGCGCCGACGTCCGCATGTTCGGCCGTCGCCGCCTGCGTGATGCGCTGGAGCGACGATAACACTCCCCCTGCCCGCTTGCGGGGGCAAGGCGAGAGGCCACCGTTTCAGAAACGGCGACACCTTCGCCTAGCCCGCGCGGGAAGGGAACGTCGGGACCAAGCTGGCAAGCGTCCACGGAACTCAGGCCGAGCGGGGTACCGCGATGGTTGCCGCCGCTGGCGCGCCCTCAAGCCCCAGATCCGGCAGATGCAACTCGGCCTCGCGCGTCTCCGGCCCGAGCAATGCACCGGCGACCATCAGGATGCCCGCCAGTCCCACTAGCACGATCGGCGTGTAGAGATACGGCATGAAACGCGCGAGCCACAGCAGATAGATGCCGGAGAAAGAGGGGATGACCACCGCCAGGCTGTAGCCGATACCATAGCCGCTGGCGCGAACATGCGTCGGGAAGCGCTCACAGATATAGACGGTAACGATGCCCCACGGCGAAATCGCCACGATATGGAAGATGCCCGCCAGGGTCGCGGTGACAAGCGGCGAGCCACCGGACACCGCGTTGGCAACCAGCGAATAGTAGAGCGCCGGTCCGAATACCAGCACCGCACATGACGCGATGACAATGGCCGGGCGCCGGCCGATCATCTGACTCAGCAGACCGTAGCCGACGAAAGCAAAGAACAGGCCGATGCTGGCGAACAGAAACGTGTTCGATGTGAGCTGGCTGGGCACGTGGAACTGCCGGAT
>JASHVB010000743.1 GCA_030039695.1 Acetobacteraceae bacterium | reverse complement strand
GGCAACGGCCGCCAAACAGGCGGCGGAATTGATGTTTGCCGCCGGCGGATCAGCGTCCGCTTATGTAAGCGGAGGGCTCGAACGCTGCCTGCGGGACGTCCATGCGACATGCCAACATGTTGTCTTGGCGGCGCCTAACTATCAGATGGCCGGTCAAGCTTTTTTAAACCTGGACATGCGGGCAACAATGTTGCTGTTCATGGACGGTCGCAGCGAGGGATAGCGCAAAGTTCAGCGGCTGACGTCGCTGTTCGCCCCAAGCCCGTCAGCGCAGCCGAATTTTCCATTTGCCGTCTGCCGATTAGTCACGACTGGGCAACATGCTCGCGCCGAGAAGACCGATTCGAGTGCCGCATCCTTTCGAGAAGACCGATTCGAGTGCCGCATCCTTTAGGGTCCCGCCCAGCTTTTCCCAATATCGGAAGCCATACGCCCCAGCTAGGGGGTAGGAGCGGCTGGGGTTCACGACGATCGGGCAGCAGTTTGGGTCATCCCGCTAGTACCTTGGCACAGCGGTTTTGACCGATTGGATGGCTGCCTACCCGCGATTGCCTGTCCGCTGGGTTGCGGCTCCACTCAAGGCCGCCGGTTTCGACCGATCTTGGACATTCGCACCGGACTTCTGCACGGGCTGACATATTGATTTCAAACAGGCCAACGGCTAGTGCAGAATTTATGATTATCGCACGACCCGAGTGTCAGAGCTTCATTGCTCGGTCAATTGCCGACAGAAGCACCTGCCACTCATGCCGACTGTTTACGGGGTAGCGATCGAAGTCGGCTCCTACGCTAAGATCGGCAAACAATCCCGCCGGGTCTTCGTGAAAATGTAGAAAGGATTTCGATTTCCTATAGAAGATACCAAGCTTCCTCTCTGTAAGCCCTTCTCTTGTTCTGATTTGACCTAGAAGCTCCGAAACGCCGCCCAAGGCGGCACTCGTAGCGTGCTTCACGATAGCCCTCCTTTTTGGGAAAAGAGTTCACTCGCAAGCCATATAATGCGAGCGACAGCTCTGAGCCATACCTGCCAAGGATCAAAGTGTCCCGTGACTGCACCGGAAAGTTCTTGAATTATCGATCGGTCGTCGGATCTGACCTGTCTGCGACCGGCCGAACAGCCGCCTTCCAGCCGAAGCGGTCGCTTCAAGAGAAACCTACTTGGCGGCCGAACGGTGCGGGCGGATGGGGCCACGACGCCGGGCGGTCGCTGCCGCAACCGGTCAAAACCGCTGTGCCAAAGTACTAGTTCGACGGCGAGTCTGTGGATAGCCGCTTCCGGCACAAGCCTGTCTCCCCGGTGCACTTCGGCCAGGGACCGCTCACTACCCTGAGCCGCCGATCTGTTTTCGTTGAGGGCTGTCGGACCAGCAGGTTCGGTTTGGAGCGAAATACGAATGGCAGCCGGCAGTGCCCCGACTAGCGCTGCCTGCTTTGCAGGCCTCGCTCCAGCTTTTCTGCAAGACCTGCGGTGAACACCGGCTCCCAGGACCGAATGTGCTGCGTGGTCAGGATTGCGATCGAGTCGGTGTCGCCGCTCAACGCCAGGTCGATCAATTGATAATGCTCCTTGACTGACGCAACCTGGCGTTGCCGCCCGGCCGTCGAGTCCATGCCGTAGAGACGCATGCCGTCGCGCAGCTCCATGATCATCTTTGTCAGCATCGGATTGCCAATGCGCGATACGAGTTCAAGATGAAAGGCGCGATCGCTTTCGATATAGCCAAGGCTGTCCTTGCGCTTCACTGTCGTGGCAATCTTGTCGGCGAGCTTGCACAACGGTTCCGGATCCGTCAGCCGCTGCTCGGCCAGACGCACCATCGCGAAGCGCTCCAGCAGTTCGCGTAGCGCAAATCCATTCTTGAGGTCCTCGAGGGTGGTCGCTTCCACTCGGAAGCCGCGATTGCGCACCGGAGTGATCAGGCCCTGATGGCTCAGTTCCAGCAGCGCCTCGCGAACCGGGGTGGTCGATACGCCGATTTCCTCGGCGAGCGTGGGGACCGAGTACATCGTCCCCGGGGCGGCATGGCCCGAGACAATGTCCGCCCGCACGCGTTGGAGCACTGTATCACGCAGGCTGGCGTGCGGCTCCGCACTCTTTGCCATGTCCAAGGCAGGTCTCCTTTGTCCGGCGTTCCGTAGCACGACAGCATAAACCGCTTGACATAGCGTGTCACGCGGTATAGTAACGCGTTACTGTGATGCGTGATAAACCGGCGCGCCAGTCTCGACCCGCCCCGCTGCCCGCCCCATGGAGGTTGCGATGACCGACGATGCCCTGAAACGCTGGATCTGCCTCGGCTGCGGCTTCTCCTATGACGAAGCCGTTGGCCTGCCGATGCATGGCCTGCCGCCCGGCACACGCTGGCGCGACGTCCCCGCCGACTGGGTCTGCCCGGATTGCGGCACACCAAAGTCACGCTTCGAAATGACGGAGATCCCCTACGCCGAGGGCCAGCCGGCCCTGCCGGCGGCGGCCTGACCACCCCAATCGAGGAGGACGCCATGTCCGGTTCCTTTGTGCTGCGCGCCGACGAGCGCGGCTACAACAAAATCCTCTCCACCGGTGCCACGGCAAGCTATGTCGGCGGACATCCCGACGCGTTCATCACGCGCTTCTCCAGCTTCAACTTCGCCGAATATCAGGAGGGGCGCCATGGCTTTGGCCGCATCCGCGTGTTTGGCGATGAAGCGTTCTACCATCCGGGATGCAGCTACAACATGCATCCGCACCACAACTTTATCATCTGCGCCTTCGTGCTGGAGGGTCAGCTCACGCACATCAACACGTTGGGCGGCCTCGATGACCTCGGCCCGAACGACTACTACGTTTTCTGCGCCGGCTCCGGCGGGCTGCATGAGGAGCTCAATCGGCAAATTGAACCGATGCGGGCGATCTACCTCTGGCTCCTGCCAGACCACCTGCTGCTGCCGCCATCCTTTATACGCGGCCACTTCGACCCCGTGGCGGGGCGCAACCGGATCACCACGCTGATCGGCGACGAAGCGGGCGCGGTGCCGATCTCGCAGAACGCGCGGGTCTCCCGGTTGGTGAGCGACGGGTCTGGCACGTTCCGCTACCGGCTGCGCTCGACCGGGCACGGCGTCTATGCCTTCGTGCTCGACGGCACGCTGTGCTGCGACGGCACCACCCTAAAGCGTCGTGACAGCAAGGCCGTCTGGAGTGCCGAGGAAATCGTCTGTGAAACCGGGCGCGGCGACACCGACGTGCTGTTCGTTGAAACCATCATGTGAACCGTCCGGGGGATCGCGAGACTTGGCAAACGCGGTTCCAGGTCACGACAATCGGAGCAACCAGATGCCGATCATGCAGGTGTATCATCTCGAGGATGCACTCGACGCGGCGACCAAGGAACACCTGGCGCAGCGTCTGACGGACGTGTTGATCGCCATGGAAGGCGACGCCGATACCTGGTCCGGCCGCGCCTTCGCGTGGGTCTTGTTCGTACCTGTCAGGGCCGGAGAGTGGTGGGTAGGCGGACGGCGTGACGACCATTACGTCTACCCGCCGGGGCGGTTCCTGATCGTTGTCACCGTCCCAGAAGGCTATATGAACGCGCAACACAAGAGCGAAGTGCATGCCTGGGTGAATGCCGCCATTGTCGAAGTGATGGGCGGCGCGGCAGACGCCGGAGGCAGTGCGCTGGTCGTGATCGATGAGGTGACCGAGGGGAACTGGGGTGCCGCCGGTCGTACCATAAGCTTGAATGCCATCGCCACCAACGTGGGGCTGCCCAGGAATGGCGATCGGTTTGCCTGGGTGCAGGATTACTTCGCTGCGAAGCGACGGCAATTCCAAAGTGCCGGGTATCCGAACGACGTTGGTGGGCTACTTGAATAACCTTCACGGTCGCTGCCCCAGATGCCCTTGGTTACCGGGTCATCGTCTGCCGTCTGCTTTCGAGACTGTCCCGTACGCTGTGGGATCGGCAAATAAAATCCCTTGCCTCCATTCACCGTCTGCACGAGCGTTTGAATCGCCTATCGCCTGACGGTGGGACGCTAGCAAGTCCATTATTGATCAGACGGGCGCGATCGCCAATGGCATTGCACGGCGGATATCTGTGGCATCGGGAGTCGGAAGCCGGCTCACGGCACGTTGCACACAAATCCCCAAGATGTCAGCCCGGTCAGCAAGGCTGTCCGGTAGGTACGAACTTGAAGCCTCCTTGTTCTCCGCATCGGTCACCGGTGTCACCCGCTCACGGAGTTCAATCGGTTCGCGCCGAGCGTCCGGAAAACGGCGGGAGAGACGTCCGGTCCGGCCGGTAGACGCGCTTGGTCATGGTAGGAAGACCCCGAGTTAGCCCGCGGACGGCCCTCGTGAGACTACATGTGCGCGCAGTTTCACTGGTGCTCCCTCGCATAGCGACAGATCGATTGTCTCAGCCCGGCATTCGCGCGCGTTGCTACCATCCGATGGGCATGTCATGCCGCTCCCCGGTCGTCGAGCCGCTCGTCATCACATAATCTTCGGCTCGCCTTCACACCGCAATCTTATCGAGATCCTTGCGCGCATGTTCCGGGCTGTAGAACCAGATGATCGCC
>JASHVB010000742.1 GCA_030039695.1 Acetobacteraceae bacterium | reverse complement strand
CGCTGAGTTGCTGGATCAGATCAAGAAGGTGTTTGGCTTCGATCCACCGCGCGCACACGGCCATGCCGTTACTGATGCGGTGCAAGCAATCATGGACGGGCGAACCAAAGTGTTCCTCGGGCTAGGCGGCAATTTCGTGGCCGCCGTCCCGGACAAGCCACTGATCGAGCTCGCTATGCGCAAGCTGCGGCTGACGGTCGGCATCAACACGAAGCTCAATCGCAGCCACGTCGTACATGGCGAGCAGGCATTGATTCTGCCCTGTCTCGCCCGCAGCGATATCGATATCCAGCGCACCGGACGGCAATCGGTCACTGTGGAAGACAGTATGTCAATGGTGCATGCCTCGGCGGGACTCGTCACGCCCCCTAGCGGCGAGCTGAAATCGGAGGTCGCAATCGTTTGCGGCATGGCACAGGCGAGTCTGCCTGACAGCGGTATCGACTGGAAAGCGTTCGAGGGCGACTACAGCCTCATCCGCGACAAGATCGAGGCGGTATTCCCTTCGCTGTTTCACGAATTCAATCAGCGAATTCGGGAGCCGGGCGGCTTTCATCTAACCGTGCCACCACGTCAGCGCGTTTGGAAAACGCCGACAGGGCTGGCGAATTTCCTCGTCTTCAAGGGTGTGACGGAGAATCCGCCGGTGTCGGACGATGCAATGCTGCGTCTTGCAACAATCAGGAGCCACGATCAGTACAACACCACGATTTATAGCTTGAACGACCGCTACCGTGGTGTATTCGACGGGCGAATGGTGGTGTTCATGAACACCGATGATATGGCAGCGCGAGGTATCACCGCGAATATGGTCGTGGAAATTGAGTCGCTTGCCGATGATGGTCAGAAACGGCGGGTCAGCGGGTTCAAAGCACATCCCTACAGCATCCCGCGCGGCTCGATCGCTGCTTACTACCCGGAAACCAATCCTCTGCTGCCTCTCTCGCATCGGGACCAGAAGAGCAAAACTCCGGCGGCAAAGTCGATCCCGGTCTTGGTCCGGCCGCAATCCAACGCGATGGGGGGACAATGACGGCAACCATCTCACAGGATCAGTCCTGCGCGATCGACGACGCATGTTCGTTGTCGTCAGTACGGTTGACCCGGAGTCCGATATCACCGGCATCGACTGTTCTGGTTGTGGCTGCACCGCCTGACAGAGCCGAGAACCTGAAAGTTAGAAACATGAATGCCGTGGCGACCATTACGGTTACGATGGCTAGAGCTTCCAGGCGTTGCCATCGGTCAGGAGGTTCGCTGGTGTGAGTTTGTGGTTCAGACGCGGTTGGTGCTCGCCAACGACTCGTTGGTGATTGCCACCAGTTGAATGGTTGTGGAGGGAAAGGTGGCATGGAACCTGCTCCTTCGCGTCGACCCGTGGGACGAATGTCATGAAAGCACTCGTTCTCATTGCGCTCCGCCGGCCGTACACCTTCGTGGTCCTCGCGCTGGTGATCCTGTTGTTCGGCGCCATTTCGGTGCTGCGGACGCCGACGGACATCTTTCCGCCGGTCAAAATTCCGGTCATCGCAGCGATCTGGACCTATAACGGGTTGTCCCCGTCCGACATGTCCGGCCGCATCATCTATTATTACGAGCGCACGCTGACGACGACTGTCAGCGGGATCGAGCACATTGAAAGCCAGTCCTATTACGGCAGCGGTGTGGTCAAGATCTACTTCCAGCCGGGCACGGACATCAGCGCGGCGCAAGCGCAGGTCACCGCATCATCGCAAACGGTGATCAAGCAGATGCCGACCGGTACGACCCCGCCGAACATTCTCGTGTTCGACGCGTCCTCGGTGCCGGTGCTGGAATTGCAAATCGCTGCGGAGAACATGACGCCTTCGCAGATCAACGACATCGCGACCAACCTGATCCGCCCCGCGCTGGTGTCGGTCCCGGGCGTGGCGATCCCCGCGCCATACGGCGGCACCACGGCGGACGTCGAGGTCGATCTCGACCAGTCGCAACTGCTGGCGCACGGTATGAGCGCCAAGGACGTCGGCACGGCGCTCGCTCTGCAGAACATAGTGTTGCCGGCCGGCGATCAGAAGATCGGCCCGATCGACTTCATGGTCGTCACCAACGCGACGCCGCTGAAGATCAATGAGTTCAACAACCTGCCCATCAAGCAGGTTGGCAACGCCACAGTGTACTTGCGTGATGTCGCCTATGTCCATGCGGGCGGGCCACCGCAGCAGAACATCGTCATGGTCAAGGGGCAGCAGGCGGTCCTCCTGCAGATCCTCAAGACTGGCGACGCCTCCACGCTTGCGGTGGTGGAAGGGGTGCGCGCCAAGCTGCCCGGCATTCTCAAGATGCTGCCGGCAGGGGTGACAATAACGCCGCTCGACGACGCATCGACCTTCGTGCGTGCCTCGATCGATGACGTCGTGCAGGAGATGTTGACGGCGGCCGTGCTCGCCGGCATCGCCGTCCTTGTCTTCGTGGGAAGCTGGCGCTCGACCTTGATCGTAGCGGCGTCCATCCCGCTCTCCATCCTGTCCTCGGTTATTGCGCTGTCCGTCGTCGGGCAGGACATCAACGTCATGACGCTGGGCGGCCTGGCGCTCGCGGTCGGCATCCTGGTGGACGACGCCACCGTGATGATCGAGAACATCAACACGCATCTCGAGATGGCGGAGAAGAGCGGCGGTGAGGTGGATCTCAAGCAGGCCATCATCGAGGCGTCGAACCAGATTGTCGTGCCGACCTTCGTATCCACGATGTGCATCTGCATCGTGTGGGTGCCGCTGTTCCAGCTCGGCGGCGTTGCCGGCTACCTGTTCCTGCCGCTGGCCGAAGCGGTGATCTTCGCCATGATCGCATCGTTCATCCTGTCGC
>JASHVB010000741.1 GCA_030039695.1 Acetobacteraceae bacterium | reverse complement strand
TAGCTCATGATACGTGTATGAACCAGGCTGGCGTCGTCCAGCGCCGCGCGAATCGCACCGATTCGACCATCCATCATGTCGGACGGCGCGATGATGTCGATGCCGGCTTCCGCCTGGTTCACGGCTTGATCGGTCAGGACCTGCAGGGTCTCGTCGTTGGCGACGTAGCCGTTGCGTATCACGCCGTCATGGCCGTGGTCGGTGTAGGGATCGAGCGCCACGTCGCCGACCAGGCCGAGTTCGGGGAACTCGCGCTTCAGCGCCCGCGCCGCCTGGCACATCAGGTTTTCCGGGTTGGTCGCCTCGGTGCCCTCCGGGTCCTTCTTCTCCGGCGGCGTCGCGGGGAAGAGGGCCACGGCAGGGATGCCGTAGCGCATCGCCGGTTCGATGTGGCGAGCGAGGCGGTCGATCGTGACACGCTGCACGTCCGGCATCGAGGCGACGTCGGTCGTCGTGCTGTGCCCCTCGATGATGAACACTGGCCAGATCAAGTCATCCACCGAAAGCGCGTTTTCCGCTACCAGACGCCGAGTCCAGGCATCGGTGCGGTTGCGGCGCATGCGGGTAGCGGGGAATTGGCCGACGGTCATGGCGGCTCTCCTGGCTGTCCGCCGGGGACATACGGCGGGCGGGCACCCTGGTCCAGCAGTTCCAGGACGGCATCAGCTGCGGCCTCCGACGGCAGGCCGTGCGGCGGGCGAAGCTGGTCCAGAATGGCCCGGCAGGCGTCGCGTTGGCCGTCGGCGGCGGCCGCGTCGGACAGCAGACGCACCAGCGCCTCAGCCAGTCGGTCGGCTGTGCAGGCGTCCTGGATGAGCTCTGGAACAACCTCGCGCTTGGCCAGCAGGTTCAGCAAGGACACGTACTGCACGGTTACCAGCCGCCGCGCGATTGCGGCCGACAGCGGATTGACGCGGTAGGTCACGAGCATCGGCACGCCGGCCATCGCCAGCTCCAGCGTGGAGGTGCCCGACTTAGTCAGCGCGGCGGCAGAGGCGGCGAAGCCATCGTGTTTGTCTTCGGTTGTGCTGACCAGGATCGGCTTGGCGGTCCACTCTGACGCGCCGTGGCGGACCGCGTCGGCGACCGGGCCGGCAAGCGGCACTACCGGCTGGATATTGGGAACGTGGGCCGCGACCCGTTGCAGCGTGCCACCGAGGACGGGCAGCAAGCGTGAGACTTCGGTGCGGCGGCTGCCGGGCATCAAGGTGATGAGGCGCGCCTCAGGGGGAATTCCGTGACGGGTGCGGAAGCGGGTCGCGTCGCCCCGGTCGGCGCCACTCTCTAGCACGGGGTGGCCGACGAACGTGGCGGGCAGGTTGTGGCCCGCGAAAAACGCTGGTTCGAACGGCAGCAAGCATAGCAGGCGGTCCCACAGGCCGCGGTAGTGGCGGACGCGGGACTCGCGCCAGGCCCAGACCTGTGGGGCCACGTAGTGAGCGCGCGGTATGCCGTGCGGGGCGACGGCGCGCAGCACACGCAGGGTGAAGCCGGGGGAGTCGATCGTCACCACAACGTCGGGACGGCGGGTTGCGATGTCGTTCGTGGTCTGGCGCAGGCGGTGCTTCAGCTGGCGGAGGCGTGGGAGGATTTCGAGCAGGCCCATCAGCGCCAGGTCCCGCATGGGGAACAGGCTACACAGGCCGTGCGCTTCCATCCCATCGCCACCGATGCCGGCGAACCTCGCGTCGGGGCGGCGCGCGGCGAGGGCGCGCATCAGTTGGGCGCCGAGCACGTCGCCGCTCGACTCACCGGCGATGAGGTAGATCAAGGGCATAATGGTACGCCTTGCCCGCCGTGCAGGAGAGGTCGAGGTGCGACGCACGGAGGGTGGGGAGCGAAATGCACTGGTAGCCCATGCTGTTGATTGTCACCCGGCGGTGGGCAGCGACCTCTCCCGCTGCGCGGGCGAGGTGTGCGGGTTCAGAACAACGCATACCCGCCGTCGATGACGAACGTGTCCCCGGTGTGATAGCGCGATGCGTCGCTCAGCAGATAGACCGCGATGCCGGCGAAATCCTCGCCGGTGCCCCAGCGGCGCATCGGGATGCGCGGCATCACCTTCGAGCGGAACGTGTCGTTGCCAATCGCGCGTTCCGTCATGTTGGTCTCGATCCAGCCCGGCAGGATGGCGTGCGCGCGGATCGCATGGCGGGCGAACTCCACCGCAAGCGCGCGCACCATGGAGATCATGCCGCCCTTGGTCGCGGCGTAGTGTTCGCCGCGTGGCGCTGCCTCGATGGCGGCGAGCGAAGCGGTTCCGGCCAGCACGCCGCCGCCGCCCCGCTGCACCATATGCCGCGCCGCCGCGCGGAACGTGTAGAATGCACCGTCCAGATTGACGCGTGTGACCCGGTGCCATTGTTCGCTGGTCATCTCCAGAAACGACGCGACTCCACCGCCGCCTACGCCGGCGTTGGCGAAGCAGCCGTCGATGCGGCCCATCGTGTCCACCGTCGCGGCGAATGCGCCATTCACCGCCGCTTCGTCGCCCACATCGCATTGCAGTGCCAACACGCGGCGGCCGTGCTGCGCGAGCCGGGCGCGCGCGGCATCGTTCTTTGCGGCGTTCGTGCCCCAAATCGCCACGTCGGCACCCGCCTGCGCCAGGCCGACCGCCATGCCGAGGCCGATGCCACTGTTGCCGCCGGTAACCAGCGCCACTTTGCCGGTGAGGTCGAACGGAGAATAAGTCACGCCAGCGCCTCCATCATGATCCGAACAGTCTAGCCAAGGGTGCCGCGCTTGACAGGGGCAGCGCACGACCCGGACGATGCGTCGGCACCAAGGGAACCGAGGCCATGATCGTTACAGCGGACAGCGTCGCGGCGCGCGGGTCAAACCGGCGCAAGACCGGCAACGGCTGGAATACCGCCTTCATCGGCAAGAACAAGAACACGCTGAAGGACGGCGAGACCCCACCGGGTGCCGGAGTGATCTATCCGATGGCGTTCCTGGTCGAGAAGGAGGCCGGGGCGATCGTGCGTCCGCATTTCCATGCCGCGGACCAGTTCCAGGTGGTAACGCGGGGCAGCGGACGGCTGGGCCGACACGATATCGGCACAATCGCGGTGCACTACACTGACGCATATTCCGCCTACGGACCGATCGTTGCGGCTGGCGAGGGTGTGTCGTGGTTCACGCTGCGGAACACCTGGGATCCGGGTGCGCGTTATATGCCAGCGTCGCGCGAACAGCTTCGCGCGGCGCGGGCGCAGTACCAGCATCGTGAAGCCACCTCGGCGCCGATGGCGGCATGGGACGAAGTGGAACTTTCGCGGCTGGCTGCAGCGGACCGGGTGACGGAGATGGAGAGCGCCGACGGCATGGGTTCATGGCGCTTCCGTCTGCCAGCTTCCAGCACCGCGGTCGGACCCGATCCAGGCAATGGCGGCGGGCAGTTCTGGGTGGTGTTGTCGGGCAGTGCGGCATACGGCGATTCGGCGCTGCTGCCGGTAGAGTCGGTGGTGTTCGTCGGTCCGGGGGACGCTGCAGTATCCGTGGCCGCGGGACCGATCGGGGCGGAACTGTTGTGCGTGCAGTTCCCGCGTCTCAACACCTTGCGCGCGTAGCAGGAATGATCGCGTCAGGCGACGACGCGGCTGCGGTGTCAACGACACACACCGTCCGAGCGTCACCCTGCACCCTCGACGCCGGCTACACGCTCACGGGATTTGCGGACCGAAGCGCCGGATGTCGATGCGCACTGAAATCGGTTACAACAGCAACGGCCGTTCGTGGGTAATCAGCGCAGCGTCCACGAAGACGCAGAGCCAGAAGAGAAAGGCGTCTATCGCCATCGCGCCGGTCGCGTAGTGTGTCGACGCCGCGAGCCGTGACTTTGCACGCGGCTGTACATCGCGACCTTACAACGAAGCGGTGCGCGGTGCTCTTCTCGTGCCACCATCGCATTGTGCATGACAAACCGGTCGGCAAGCTGACCGCGGCGCAATTGTCTATTTGCGGATTTCGGCCATGTTGTTGATCTCTGTGCGCAATCCGTGGAAACTCGCATTATGCCAAGGACGAATCTAACTGCTCAGGTCCCCCCAGTTTAGGACTCTTTGAACGCGAATCGCGATGACGGGTAGCCCCGTTAGGTCCATCGCACGGTATTGCTGATATTTTTCACGCAG
>JASHVB010000740.1 GCA_030039695.1 Acetobacteraceae bacterium | reverse complement strand
GGTCATGGGAACCTCCTGCCGACGTGGTCAGCCGGGCGTGCTGCCGTCCGCGGACGGCGTTTCCGCACGCCGCTTCAGGGCTTCATTCAATGAGCCGTATATCTGCTGGCCGTACGCCCGAATGATGGGCCACGCAATCGGCAGGGTTACGCCGGTGAAGATCTCGCCGTGCTGAAATAAACATTGCGAGCTGGAGGCCTGTGCGATGACAAAGTAGTGCTCGCCGTTGAACACACTCGGCGATAGAAAATATGCGGTCCACCGCAGCTCTTGCTCTGGTGCGAAACAGAGGATCCTGGCGTTCGCCCACAGCCGGATGCCACGGGGAAATTCGAAGCGATACGGGACAACGGCGTCCTGCCGCACCACGCCCTTGATCTCGATGATGAATGGGTTCCACTCGGGATAGCGCGGAAAGTCTGCGAGCACACGCCACACCCGAGACGCCGGCGCATCGATCAGGATTTGCGTGCGAACCTGCTGACTCACCGGCATCTCCGCCACGTCTGACGACGTAACCATATCGAGTCCTGAACAAGCCGTCAACGGATGTTCCATAGTGATAACATATTGGGAGCGCTGCTCGCGAGTGGTCAATGCACGCATGCCACTGGCGAGCGAGAGGGGCGAGGTCGTACCGTCTATGATAGTTTGCTCTGCCTTGTCTTCAGTCGACTGACTTTGCATCTTCCAGAAGACGCAAAGAGCGCCTGTTACCGGGCCTGTGGCATTGCTCTGGTCAGGCACATCCGCGACGGATTAGGCTCTAGCGATGGACTGGCACGCAGCGCTGTCTCAGGAGGTGGACCTTGACAGACCCGTTGGTTCTTTACGATGTCGACGACAAGGTCGGTATCATCACGCTCAATCGAGCAAGCAAGCTCAACGCGATCAATCATGAGCTGCAGCATGCGCTGGCTGAGGCTTTCGCGCGCGCCGATGCCGATCCGGCGACGAGTGTCGTACTGTTGCGGGCGGAGGGTCGCAGTTTCTGCGCCGGATATGATATCGGCGCCAAAAGCCCTGATGACGACAGCTGGCGCAGTGACCCGATCCAGGCACACGCACATCTGCAGCCACAGCTCGAATTCGAGATTGCGCCGTGGCTAATGCAGAAGCCGGTGATCGCATCGGTGCAAGGTCATGTCCTCGGCGGTGGATGCGAACTTGTAATGTTATGCGATTTGACAATCGCTGCGGACAACGCAACTTTTGGCGAGCCAGAGGTGAGATTTTCGGCGGTTGGCCCAGCGATTGTGATGCCAATGATCATTGGCTACAAGAAGGCGCGTGAACTCCTGTATTTCGGCGATCAGATCGACGCGCAGACCGCACTCCACCTCGGTATGATCAATCGCATCGTGCCGCTTGCCGAGTTGCGGATGGCGAGCCTCAAGTATGCAAAACGCCTATCGCTAATCTCACCCGAGGCACTCTTCGCAACGAAACGCGCGGTCAATCGCGTCGCCGACGCGGCTGGATTCCGCACCGCGCTATACGCCGGGCTGGATGTCGTGGGCCCGCTTTATGCAACGACAACTGAGCTTGGTAAGCGGTTCCGCCAGCTTGCTACAACCGAGGGTGTGCCAGCCGCAGTCAGGTGGCGCTCTGCTCAGTTTAGTGAGTAGGGCGAGTTGGGCGCCACAGCTGCGTCCATTGGTGTCGGCGGACTCGTGAGCCCGCCGGCGACAGCCACCTTGTATCATCCGCCTACCGGCGAAAAGGACCAGAGGTAATGACCGGATTCCAGGGCTGGTGAAGATTCCCTGTGTTCCCTCATCCGCGGCTCGATTGCCGTTATTTGCAGGCCCAAAGTGCGGCGATGCTGCCGCTCTTCGCCTGCATGACTTGCCGTATATTACCGTCGCAGCAACGGTATTACGACACGCCCGCGTGGTAGGCGGTTTTGCGCAACTGATGAGCCTATTCGTCTGCTTGCGCGGGTTGCTGGTGTGGGCCAGGCGCTGCCTCCTGGTCTTGAATGGCGCGCGTCGTACTAATCAGTAGGCGTCCAGACCATCATCAGAGGATCGGCGCCGTTGGAACTCTCGGCCCAACAACCGGAGCCATGCCCGCGCATCGCGCGGAAGACCGAGCGCTTGCCGCAACATGCCCGTTTCGCCTAGCGTGCGCGCATGTGACCGTAACGCAACGTACCAATCTGGAAGGCGGGACCATGCAGCGAGGCTGGCGTCTGGCATTCGTTACGCTGGTCGCCGTGCTCGCGGCGTCCGGCTGCAAACGCCAGCAGACCGCGTTCGTCGCGCCGCCTCCTCCGCAGGTGGTCGTCGCCCAGCCGCTGCGCCACCCAGTGACGCCCTATCTCGACGCCACCGGCGACCTCGTCGCCTACAACCAGGTGAACCTCGTCGCCCGTGTCTCGGGCTTCCTGCAATCCATCGACTATGCTGACGGCGCCGTCGTCCATACCGGCCAGACCTTGTTCGTCATCGAGCCGACGCCCTACCAGGCGAAGCTGCAACAAGCGCAGGCTATACTGCAGTCTGCGCAGGCGCAGGTGGTGCAGACCGATGCGGAATACCAGCGCCAGGCGTCGCTCGGCCGCACCGATTTCTCCTCGCGTTCTACCGTGGACCAGGCACTCGCCGCGCGCGATAGCAACCGTGCCAACGTAATCAATGATCAGGCGGGTGTTACGCAGGCGGCGATCAATCTCGGTTACACCCGCGTCACGGCACCGTTTGATGGCGTGGTGACGGCGCACCAGGTTTCGGTCGGCAGCCTGGTCGGCGCCAACGGGCCAACCACGCTGGCCACGATCGTGCAGATCGATCCGATCTACGTCAGCTTCACCATCAGTGAGCAGGACGTGCTGCGCGTCCGCGCAGCGTTGCGGCAGGCCGGCGTCAACACGAAGCAACTCGACAAGGTGCCGGTCGAGATTGGGCTTATGACGGAGACCGGCTTCCCGCATCATGGGCATCTCGATTACGCCTCGCCGCTTGTGGACCAGAGCACCGGCACGCTGATGGTGCGCGGCATCCTGCCCAACCGGGATCATGTGTTGCTGCCCGGCTATTTCGCCCGCGTTCGCGTGCCGATGCCGAGTCGGCAGGAAGTCTCGCTGCTGGTGCCGGAGACCGCACTGGGCACCGATCAGTCCGGGCGATACTTGCTCGTGGTGGACAAGGACAACGTGGTGCATCAGCGCACCGTCACCACGGGCCAGCGCGTCGGCGAACTGCGGGTGATCGCCACAGGACTGCAGCAGGACGACCGCGTGGTGGTCTCCGGCCTGCAACGGGCCGTCCCGGGAGAGAAGGTGGCGCCGGAAACGACGACGATCACCGCTGCCATGCCGGCGCCCGGGAAGTCGTAGCCGCATGATCTCGCGGTTCTTCATCGACCGTCCGGTGCTCGCCAATGTGCTCGCGATCGTCATGGTCTTGCTTGGAATGGTGGCCATCGCCTCGCTACCGGTCGCGCAATATCCCAACGTGGTACCGCCAACGGTGCAGGTCACCACGCGCTATCCGGGAGCCAGCGCCGAAACTGTGATGAACACCATTGCTCAGCCGATCGAGGAGCAGGTGAACGGCGTGCAGGGCATGCTGTACATGCAGTCCACCAGCACGAGCGATGGCAGCTATACGCTGACGGTGACATTCAACATCGGCACCGATGTGAACTCCGCCCAGGTGCTGGTGCAGAACCGCGTGTCTAGCGCGCTCGCCTCGCTGCCGCAATCGGTGCAGGCGCAGGGTGTGGTGGTGCAGCAGCGCTCCACTGCCATCTTGCAGATCATCAGTCTTACGTCGCCGGGTGGGCGCTACGACAGCCTGTTCCTGAGCAATTATGCCACCATCAATCTGGTCGATTCGCTCGCGCGCATTCCCGGCGTCGGCAACGTCAACGTCTTTGGCGTCGGCCAGTATTCCATGCGCATCTGGTTGGACCCGGAAACATTAAAGGCGCGCAGACTGGAGCCTCAAGACGTCATCAACGCTGTTCAGGCGCAGAGCCAGCCGGTGACTGGCGGCCAGGTCGGTACGCCGCCGGCACCGGCGGACCAAGCGTTTCAGTACACCGTGAATGTTGAGGGGCGCCTCGCCGATCCTGCCGCATTCGGTGACATCGTGGTGAAGGCGGCCAACGGCTCCGGTGGCCAATTGACGCGCGTGAAGGACGTGGCCCGCGTGGAGCTTGGGGCACAGACCTACTCGCAGACCTTCCGAGCCAACGGCCAGCCGGCCGCGGGCATCGCGATCTTCCAGTCGCCGGACGCCAACGCACTGGCGGTTGCCACCGCGGTGCGCGCCCGCATGGCGGAACTCGCACGCGCCTTTCCGCAAGACCTCACCTGGAATATCCCGTTCGATACCACGCGCTTCGTCAAAGCCTCGATCGACGAGGTCTACCACACGCTGATCGAGGCTGCGGTGTTGGTCCTGATCGTCATCATGCTATTTCTGCAGGACTGGCGCGCCACTCTCGTACCGGCCACCACGGTGCCGGTAACGATCATCGGCGCCTTCGCGCTGATGGCGGTCTTGGGCTTCACCGTGAACCTCTCCACCCTGTTCGCGCTGGTGCTGTCGATCGGCATCGTGGTGGACGACGCAATCGTGGTCGTGGAAGGCGCGACGCACCATCTGGAACGCGGCCTCTCCGCGCATGATGCCGCGGTGCGCGCGATGCAGGAATTGTTCGGCCCGATCATCGGCATTACCCTGGTACTGATGTCGGTGTTCGTGCCGGCCGCGTTCTTGCCCGGCCTCACCGGGCGCATGTACGCCCAGTTCGCCATCGTGATCGCCGCCACCGCGCTCTTGTCGGCGATTAACGCCGCGACGCTGAAGCCGACGCAATGCGCGCTTTGGCTGCGCCCGCCGAGACCGGTTTCACAGCGTAACATCCTGTTCCGGGCTTTCGACCGCGCCTACACGCCGCTGGAGCGAGGCTACACTGCGCTGATTGGCCGCATGACACGCCGTGCGCGGTCCATGGTATTGCTGGCGTTGATTGCGGGGGCGCTGGGCGTGTGGGGCATTGCGCGGCTGCCGACCGCGTTCATCCCGATCGAGGACCAGGGTTATCTCGTGCTTGGCCTGCAACTGCCGGACGGTGCCTCTTTGGAACGCACCAATGCAGTTCTCGCCAAGGCCACCGCCATTGCGCGCACGACGCCAGGCGTGGAACAGGCAATCGAGATCGCCGGCGTCTCGCCACTGGACAACAACGCCTCGCTTGTCTCCGCTGGCGCCGTTTATGTCGTGCTGAAGGACTGGTCGCTGCGTGGCAAGGGAGAGGGCCTGCGCGACATCTACCAACATCTGCAAGCGAAGCTGGACAAGATCACCGACGCGTCGGCGTTTGTCATCATCCCGCCGCCGATTCAGGGCATCGGCAATGCCAGCGGCTTCACGATGATGATCGAGCAACGCGACGGCAGCGACGATTTCGCGAAGCTGGAGCGCGTCACCCGCACGGTGTTGGACGACGCCGCTGGTCAGCCGGGGCTGCAGCACCTGGTCAGCACGTTCCGCGCCGCCGTGCCTCAGGTCGAGGTGCTGGTGGATCGTAGCAAGGCCGAGGCGCTCGGCGTATCGGTGGGCGACGTATTCGCGACCCTGTCGGAGTATGTGGGTTCCAGCTACGTCAACCAGTTCAACAAATTCGGCCGCACCTTCCAGGTCTATGTGCAGGCCGATTCGCGGTTCCGGTTGAACATGGACGATATTCTGCAGCTTACAGTGCGCGGCCGGGGCGGTCAGATGGTGCCGCTCGGTGCGGTGGTGCGTGTGCGACCGACGGTGGGCCCGGCACTGATCACATTATACAATTTGTATCCGTCTGCATCGATCGTCGGTGCGCCGGCGACCGGCTACAGTTCTGGCCAGGCGATGTTGATCATGGAGGACCTCGCCGACAAGGTGCTGCCGCGCGGCACCGGTTATGAATGGACCGCCATGTCGTATCAGGAGAAGGCGGTCGGTGGGCAGATCTATCTGGTGTTCGGACTTGGATTGCTGCTGGTCTATCTGTGCCTCGCCGGCCAGTACGAAAGCTGGATCGCGCCGCTGTCGGTGATCCTGGCGGTGCCGCTGGCGCTGACCGGTCCGGCACTGGCGCTCGGCGCGCTGGGGCTGGCGAACAACCTCTATACGCAGATCGGCCTTGTGCTGTTGATCGCACTTTCGGCCAAGAACGCGATCCTGATCGTGGAGGTGGCGCGAGATCGCCGTCGGCACGACGGGCTGGCGATCGTCGCGGCGGCGGTGGAAGCGGCGCAGACGCGGTTCCGGCCGATCGTGATGACGTCATTCGCATTCATCCTGGGCGTGGTGCCGCTTGTCCTCTCCACGGGCGCCGGCGCGGCAGCCCGGATTTCTTTGGGGATCAGCGTGCTGACCGGAATGCTCGCCTCCACTTGCCTCGCAGTTTTGTTTGTGCCGTCGTTCTTCGTGGTGTTCCAGGGGCTGGAGGAACGGATGCGCGGTGCGGCGAAAGCCGAGCCGGTGAAGGACGTCGTCCGGTGAGCGAGCTTAGCCAGGGAAACCCGTGAATTTCCTTACCGGTGATTGGGGAGCAGCCGCGCGAACGAGCTGGCCTCTTCAGCGGAGTCCCGAAACTACCACTCTCTCGGTGGCATCGCGACTTCCTCCCGATGGCGGGAGCGGGCAGCGTACTCGATCAATCAGCCGCAGCTCGCTGGTCCTGGTGGCTCGCTCCAAAGCGGAAGCCCTGGTATCCGTTGGCCGCGACCTCGTCGCACTTCTTCTTGTAAGCGGTGACGCCGCCAACATACGGCATAAAGACG